>JACZVB010000413.1 GCA_022572865.1 Chloroflexota bacterium
TCCCCTTTTCCACCATCTCCGATGGGTATTCGTCGGCGTGCTCCAGGTCAGAGGCGTAGGGTATGACATCCCGGGCCACGAAATCCCGGATGGTGGAGACCATCTGTTTCTGCTCGTCTGTAAGGACGATGCTCATAAGCATTCCCTTCCGTATGGCCCGGTCAATGGAGAGGGCCAGGGTTATCTGTTTTTACTCAGAGGGACCGGTGATGCCCAGGGGGCCTTCGGGCTGGTCCAGAAGCTGCACCTCGGCCTGGAGCCTGGCCGACTTGCTGAAGATGTCGATGAAGCCCGGCGCAGCCCTCTGGTCGAAGGCGTCATCCTTTCCGTAGGTGGCCTCCTTGAGGCTGTACAGGGACTTGGGCGAGTCCCTGCCCACCACCTGACAGTTTCCCTTGTACAGCTTCACCCGGACGGTCCCGGTAACGTGGCGCTGGGTGCTCTGGACGTATGAGTGCAGGTCCTGGTGATGGGCCGTGAACCACAGACCGTTGTAGATCAGGTCGGCGTACTCCTGGGCCACCCTGTCCTTGAACCGGGCCTGCTCCTTGCTCAGGGTCATGTCCTCCAGGGCCCGGTGGGCCGCCAGAAGGACCACGGCGGCGGGGGCCTCGTAAACCTCCCGGGACTTTATTCCCACCAGCCGGTTTTCCACGTGATCGATCCGGCCCACCCCGTGGGTCCCGGCCACCCGGTTCAGTTCCTGTATCAGACTGACCCCGTCCATCTCCTTGTGGTCCAGCCCGGTGGGAATCCCGCCTTCGAAGTCGATATTGAGGTACTGGGATCTGTCGGGGGACTTTTCGGGGGACAGTGTCCACTGGTAGACGTCCTCCGGCGGCTCCTTGGCGGGGTCCTCCAGGACCCCGGTCTCGATGCTGCGGCCCCAGAGGTTCTCATCTATGGAGTAGGGGCTCGCTTTTGTGAGGGGCACGGGTATATTGTGCTTTCTGGCGTATTCTATCTCCTGGTCCCGGTCCATGCCCCACTCCCGAGCGGGGGCGATTATCTTGAGCCCCGGCTCCAGGGTCCTTACCCCGACGTCGAAGCGGACCTGGTCGTTGCCCTTGCCGGTGCACCCGTGGGCCACGGACCCCGCCCCCACCTCCCGGGCTACCTCCACCAGGTGGTAGGCCATGAGGGGCCGGGCTAGGGCGGTGGCCAGAGGGTACTTACCCTCGTAGACGGCCCCTGCCTGGAGGGCGGGAAAGACGAAATACCGGACGAACTGGTCTTTGACCTCCAGTATTCTCGCATCGACAGCCCCGGTGGCCAGGGCCCTCTCTTTGACCGCCTGCAGGTCGATCTCGCCGCCCACGTCCACCGTGAGGGTGACCACCTCGACGCCGTAGTTGTCCATGAGCCACTTGACGGCGACGGAGGTATCGAGCCCGCCGCTATAGGCCAGTACACACTTCTCAGCCATTTGCAATCACCAACATAATAGATATTTGCTATTTGTCTCGCCGACGGCCCGTCGTTTTATCCTATTACAGGTTCCAATTGCTCGGCACCGTTTCCCACTTGTAAACTCGATCGGCCTCACCAATTAGGCTATCAGATAAAGAGCCTGAAAACCCTACTACAAGCACATGAGGTCCTGCTTCTCTTATAGCCTTTGCCAAAGGAGCGAAATCCGCGTCGCCAGTAACGAGGACGATAACAGGTATTACTCCCGAAGTAGCTGCCTTAAGGGCATCAACCGCAATCTGGACGTCTACTCCCTTCTGTTCCCTACGCCGTTTTCCTTTGCGAATCTCGCCAAGAGTAACGTGAGTGTCAGGCAAGCGCTGTATTTTGGCAAAATAGTCTGCTATCCGGTTCCTTTCTGATTCTTCAGCTTCGCTGTCCTGGGCATCATAATAGAACAGCCTGCTCGCCTTGAGTGTTTTCCCTTCGAAGATATCAAGGTGCTCTAAGGCCCGCGCTATCTTTCTTGGACTGAACTCATCGGACAGACAGTGATTCTTGAGTTCCTCCCTGACGTAACCGGCGTCTACGTAGATATAACAAGGTAGAAACCTTGAATCACCGGATATTATTCGCATCTGAACCCCTTCTCTAACATGGGGGGCTTTCCTATTGCACCCCCTTGTACACTACCTCCAGGGACGT
>JACZVB010000414.1 GCA_022572865.1 Chloroflexota bacterium
GATAAACAGGGTTGACTAAGAACCGGTAGGCCAACGGTTTCGTCCCTCCCTTGACTTCGCTCAGGACAGGCATGACAGTAAGGGGGACTAATGTTAGGCGTGAGGGACACCCCCGCTAATCGGACCAGTCCCGAGTATCGGGACAAATCTGGACTGGACTTCTCTTTTCATTTTCGAATCAAACCACCTCTTGACAAGAGAGGTGGTTGCATTTTGCGGAATGTGATAGAATCGTACAGACTCCGCGACCGTGTTGCTAGGACGTTCCAGACGAGGCCTTCAGCCTGGTTCCCAATTGGGAGGTGCGCCTGCCGAGGACGAGGAGAATTTTGAGCCCTTGGAGGTGCTCGTTATGAACATATTTGTAGGGAACCTTCCCTATGATGCGGATGACCAGGTTTTGAAGGAAACATTCGAACCCTTCGGCGCCGTAGAATCGGCCCGTGTTATCTCGGACCGTTATTCAGGTAGGTCACGAGGATTCGGTTTCGTTGAAATGAACGACGACACCGAGGCACAGGCGGCCATCGATGGCCTGAATGGGAAGGACCTGCAAGGCCGGGCCCTGACCGTTAACCAGGCCAAGCCCCGTGAGCCTCGTAGCCCCAGGTGGTAGTCTCTATCCCGCACCCCTCCACCTCGGTCAATACATGCTAATCTCCGTCCAAATCGCCTCTTCAGCATTGCTCTAGACACCTCGCGGCCAGCCCTCCTTTAGCGATCTTCATAGGCTGCGTGGATTGATGTAGCTGAGGCGTGGTTCGGTGCATTATGTCCTGCACCCTTACAGCCTGCTATTCAGGAGGAACCCATGGCTAAGAACGGCTTTAAGGTGCTGGACAGCGATATGCATATCCTGGAACCCGGTGACCTGTGGCTCCGGTACATGGAGCCCGAATACAGGGACCAGGCCCCCCGGGCAACCAACGAATACTTCATGGACCTTCGCCTGAAGCACGACGGCCGCATCATATCCCGCTCCCAGGAACACTTCGCAGATGCAGCGGATATGTACGTCGAACTGACGGATCGGTACGGCAGGATGGAGGAGTTCAAGGCCTATGAGAGCCGGGGATGGGGGCCCGATACCCAGCTGGAAGCTATGGATGTGGAGGGAATAGACATCGCTCTGCTCTTCCCGTCCATGGGGCTTTTTGCCCACGCCAAGGAGTACGACGACGATAACCTGGCTGCGGCCATCTCTCGGGCCTACAACAACTGGCTGGCAGAATTCTGCCAGTCCGACAATAACCGGATGTACGGATCGGCTATGGTCACCGCCCAGAACATCGAGGCGGCGGTGGAGGAGTCGCGCCGGGCCGGTGAGAAGCTGGGGTTCAAATCCATATTCCTGCGGCCGAATCCTATGCGGGGCCGTAACTGGCACCATCCCTACTACGATCCCCTCTGGGCCGAGTGTCAGAGATTAGACCTGGCCGTCGGATTCCACGAGGGCACACCGTGTGAGCTGCCCGTGGCCATGGGCGAGCGGTTCGACGGCCAGCATGAGGACCTCTGGACCACGGAACACCTCGCCGCCCATCCCATCGAGCAGATGTACGCCTGCCTCTCCGTCATCATGGGCGGGGTGACCGAAAGGTTCCCAGATCTCAGGATCGCCTTTCTGGAAGGCAACTGCAGCTGGCTTCCCTTCTGGCTATGGCGCATGGACGAGCACTACGAGCACAGGGAGAAGGTGCTCAAGGAGCGCCTTCCCCTATTGCCCACCGAATACTTCAAGCGTCAATGCTACGCATCAGTGGAAGCTGACGAGAGTCCCGGTAAATACGCCGTGGACTGGCTTGGGGACGACAACATCGTCTTCTCCACCGATTACCCCCACCCCGACACCCGGTACCCCCGCTCCGTAGAGGTCTTCCTCACCCTGCCCTTCCCCGAAGAGAGCCTCAGAAAGATACTGTGGGATAACTGCGCCCGGCTGTACGGCCTCGCCTGAAGCCAGGCTCCCGCGCTGTCAACCCGCAACAAGGCCCGAGACCCAGGCCTGGATGCTGGGGGTCGGGAGGCAGGTCGCTGCCAAGACCGGCCGCCCATCCTAAGCGCCGAAGGGGGGGATATGGCTATCCTCTCTAACGTTTCTCGAAGCGCATC
>JACZVB010000041.1 GCA_022572865.1 Chloroflexota bacterium
GCCAGCTCGAGCCAGGAGAAATCGCCGTACTGGGAATCGATGCCGGAGAGCTCCTCAACCTCAGGAATGATCTCCTGGTGGCGGCGGCAGCTCTCCTCGGTTAGCTCAAGGAAGGGGCCTGGGGTTTCTACCGAGGCCAGGGCCACTAGCAGGCCCGTCGCGGCGCCGGAGGCCTGGCTTCCGACGGACTCCCGCTCTATGATGGTGACCTTGGTCCCCTCTTTAGACAGATGGTAGGCGATGGAGCAGCCTATGATGCCTCCACCCACAATCAGCACTTCCGATGAATTGGTCATGTGGACCTCGATGGAGAAGGTTTTTTGCCTTACCGGCTGCAAATCGATTGGGCGGGCATAATCATATCACTTCGCCGCCCTATCTGAAATGGCTGTGGGGCCTAAGATACCCCTCATTTATCGGTAGTAGACCTGGTAACCGTCCGGCAGCGATTGTGGACAGGCCCCTTCCCCGAACATCACCGCTATCTGCATATCGGATAGAAGCTTCAGGTAAACAAACCTGTCTGGGGGTTGGCCTGGTCCCCCGGGGTGCTCATAGCAGTGCTCTGAGGTCACAGTCCTCGGGTCAACGTACGTCGGTTCTCCTGGGTTGATCCAGACATAGGTCTGGCCATCAACCACCCTGATATTGCGGTCTGCCCAGACCCCGATGGCAAGGGCCGAGACCGAGTCAGGGGAGCTAGGGGAAGTGAAGGGCTCGGTGAACCAGCCTCCGGAAATCGTCCCAGGCTGCTCATGGAACACACGGCAGTCCGCGCCCTGGATAGTGCCGGAGAATCCACCCGTCAAGAGGGAGTAATACTCGTTTTTCAGCTCCTCCGTGTAATAGTCGTATGGACAATCGGAGGTCAGCAGATGCTGCAGGTCACGCTCGTAGCGCTCTTGATTTGTGAACTGGTTACTCTTTAACAAGTTATTGAAAACGAAGTCCCAGTTGTGCGCTTGTATGGTCCCGGTGGTGTGAGCAATCAGGTCCCCGGCTTTAACAGACAGGGGTGGGTCCAATCTCAGATAGCCGACGGGTGTGGTGGGTGCCACGGCCAGGGTATTCTCAGCCAGACGAGTGACGTGGCCAAATTTGTAATATATTTCGCAGCTCACTTCGAATTCGAGATCGTACTCATAAAAGTCGGCCAATTCGCCCTGGCTGTTGAGCGCCGAGAAGGTGAAGTAACCTATCGATATCAGCCTTGAATCTACCGGGGCATAGATGGGCACCTCGTAGACCTGGTTGTTCTGATCTCTGCTGTTCCCTATATATGAGCGGCTCTTAAACCTGTTACCGCTTATCACCATGGGCGGGATGATGTACTCGATCAGGGCCAGGTCGGTGACATGGGCGGTGAAAAGGGGTTTGGGTTGCTAACGCAGTCAGAGGTCTTCCCTGTTGTGGTAGGGGTGGGTGTGGGGGTGGGCGTGGGCGGCGTCTGAGTTGGCGTTGGTGTCGGCGTTGGCGGAGGTGCGGGCGATGGCGTCGCAGTCGCTGGAATGTCAGGCTCAGGAGTGGGTGTGAGTGCGGGAAGTGGCTCCAGGCCCGGGGTGGGCGTGGGAGCAACGATGATTATATCGAAGTGCCGTACCTCCGTTGTGCAGCTAGTGGCCCGGCCACAGGCCTCCAGTTGAATCGATGCCTCTCCAGGTTGGTAGAAGCGGGTCTGGAATGTGCTGCCCGTTCCGCTATCCGGTGAACCACCGGGAGCGGACCAGGTGGAGCTCTCTAAAAAGTCGCCTGTGAAGCTAAAGCTGCAGATGACTGCCTCGCCAAGGGTCCCAGTACCACCGCAGACAAGGTTGATCTCAATCCCTGACTCCTGGGTTTCAGGGGTGGGGGTTGGTCCGGCGTGGGCCTCAGGAGTTGGTAGGGGAGACGGCGTAGGGGCGCGAGGCTCAGGGATCGGGATGGCAGAAGGTGTGGGGTGTGGAGATGGCGTTGAACTGCTGGGCTTTGTAGATTCAGGCGTGGTAGTGGCAACGGGCGTCGCTGGCTGGGCGGAGGGGGGCACCGGGGTAGAGATCGGAAATGGGGTAGATGTTGGTGTGGACGTAGGGGCAGTGGGAGAGGCGGCGTTGGTTGGTGATCCTTCGCAGGCCGCGAGAGCCAAAATCCCCAGGACAAAGATAAAGATTAAGAACCAGGGTGTGGAGGTCCTCATGACAACAGTATAGAGGGTCTAGGGTCACATGTGGCGGGTGATAATAGAGTAGGTCAACTTTCCGCTGCAGAAAGCTGACCTACTCTCTTCGACTGCAGATATGGCCGGCTGTACTGGTCCACTGGGCCGAGGCTAGCGCACGACTCCTTCCAGGGGACTGCTGGCGGAGGCGTAGGCCTTCTTGGGAATTCGGCCGGCCAGAAACGCCTTCCTGCCCGCTTCCACCGCCTGGGCCATGGCCTGGGCCATGAGGGGAGGATTGCCGGCCAGGGCCACCGCCGTGTTGACCAGACAGGCGTCGGCCCCCATCTCCATGGCAAGGGCCGCATCGGAGGGGGCGCCTATGCCGGCGTCTACGATGACGGGGACGGTGGCCTGCTCTATGATGATCCTGATCTGCTCGAAGTTGACCATCCCCTGCCCCGAGCCGATGGGGGAGGCCAGGGGCATCACCGTCGCGGTGCCTATCTCTTGGAGTTGCTTGGCCAGCACCGGATCATCGTTTATATAGGGGAGGACCACAAACCCTTCTTCCACCAGAATCTTGGCGGCTTCCAGGGTCCCCGTAGGGTCTGGCAGCAGATACTTGGAGTCGGGTATGACCTCCAGCTTCACCCAGTCGGACAGGCCCATGGCCCGGGCCAGGCGGGCGGTGCGTACTGCCTCATCCACGTTCCGGGCGCCGGCGGTGTTGGGCAGGATGGTGTATTTGGCCCAGTCGATGTAGTCCAGCAGGGTCTTCTTGGTGGGGTCGTCCAGGTCCAGTCTCCGAAGGGCAACTGTGATGATCTCAGTATCAGCGGCCTGGTAAGATGCGTTCATTTCGTCATGATTTCTGTACTTGCCAGTGCCCAGGATCAGCCGAGACTTGAATGCTTTCCCCCCTATTACCAGGGAATCGTCTGTATTCAAAGCGCTCTCCTTCCCTCTGCTCTCTCTACGGCCCCGACGACTGCAAGAGAAAACCGCCTCCAGAGAGGCGGCCCTTACGCTCCGAAACCCGTCCCTCCGCTGGCATTACCCAGATCAGGTCCTTGGGGTCGGTAGCATCGGTGGGGCTACCCTCTCAGCCTGGCTTACCAAGCTCCCCGAGATGTGCATATTCAGCTTTGACTTGTTGATGATAGTCTACAAATACCAAATTGGAAAGTCAAGAATAGTGTGAAGAGGGTGTTTAATAACAGTTTCGACCATCCCCCTTTCCCCCTTCCTGGCCAGGAAGGGGGAAGAAATTAGATTTGTCCCGATAGTCGGGACTTGTCGGGACAGACCCCCTGGATGGTTCGACCCTTCGGCCTTGCTCAGGACAGGCAAGCTTACCACGAGCGGGGGCTCCACCCCTCTGGGCTCCCTCGTTTGAAGGAGCTTATTACCCGGCCTGGCGTGAGAAAGGTATTTGATGATGGGTTCAGGCCTTCTGGATCAGTGGAGGGGTAGTGCTATACTGGTCGCCGGTAAGAGAAGCGGTGATGGGGGAAGGGCGTCGGCCTGCCAGGGCATCGTCGCTTCTGGCCTATGGCCAGGCCAGATATAAATGAACAGGGGAGAGAAAGCAGTGCCCCGACCACTGGTCCTTGGCGCGCTTCTGGTGACAAGCCTTATTTTCCTGGTGGGATGTGGAGGTGAGGGTCAGGCGACGGCCACCACTCTGGCCCTGACGCATGTCCGGGTTGACGGTGGCGATATGGTAATTTCCGGCACTACCGACCTTCCAGACGGCACAAGACTAATTGTCGGCTTTGACGTTTCGGGGAGATCCGACGCCCAGCCTGACATCGGGGTCCAGACCATTGCCACCGTGTCCCAGGGGGTATTCGAGGCAAGGATTCCCCCTCCCCGGAGAGAGGAGTTTAGAGAGGGGCCCTACGAAATCTCGGTGTCCTTCGAGCCTCGGGACCAGAATGAGGCGGTCTTATTTGCGGTAGGGCTCAGGGGCCAAAAACTATCGGGGCCGCTGGTCGTAGAGGTGGATGGCGTCAGAGAGATGGTGCTGATCGAGACGAGAGACCTGCAGTTATCCGTTACGCCGTTAACATTCTCGTTCCAGGGGCCAGCCGAGTTTGAGCCAGGCACGGCTGAGCGGGCACTAGCGGAATACGCGAGGGCCTGGAGGGACCGGGACTGGGAAGGGATGGCCCGGGTGACGGAGAAGACCTGGGTAACGGAACAGGCGAACCCGGCGAGGTTGCTGGAGGGGTTCTTCCAGTCCAAGGCGCTCAAGGGATTCGTGATAACCGATGTGGAGCAGGCCAGCGATCTGCTCACCCGGATCACCTTTATAGTCCAGTGGGAGACCGCCGAAAGACAGATCATCGAGAGGCAGATTACTGCGGGCGTGATAAAAGGGGCGCTACACAGCTCTACGGGCGAGCGGGTGGATTGGGGGGTGGACCCACTTTCAACCCTCACTGGTAGAGTCCCGGATTGAGGAGCGAGAGGTATCTCCCTACAGGGCCTGGGACCGGGGCACGAGGCCTGGCTCTAGGGGAGAGGGGCTGAGCTAGGGGTTTTGGATGAGCAGTTCCTGAAGGAGTGCGAGATGCCAGGCAGTGGAGTAGATTTCAATGGACTTTTCGGCGTGAACACGCCGCCCAGGCCGGACACGGTCAACCCCTTGACCCAGAGGTTCAAGTATGATTTCGCCATAGCCTTCGCCGATCCGGGCACCTTTCCATCGGCGGGCCTGCACAAGGCCCTGGGTAGGGCGCTGGAGGAAGAGGGCGGAGACCTGGCCTATTACCCTCACCCCCAGGGACACCCGGCCATGAGGGAGTTGCTGGCGACCACTCTGGATCAAGGCAGGGGAATGAAGCTGTCTCCTGACCAGATCACCCTGACCGCGGGGTCTATGCAGGCCCTGGTCCTGCTGACTGATCTGTTCGTGGACCCGGGTGACACCCTGATAACTGAGGAGTTCCTGTACATGGGGACGATTCGGGTGATGCGACGATTCAAGGCCAATATAGCCGGGGTGGGTACCGACTCCCAGGGGATGCGTCCCGACCTGCTGGAAGAGCGTATAGAGGAGCTGCGGGCCGGGGGCGCCCGCATCAAGTTCATCTACACCGTTCCCACTTTCGAGAATCCGTTAGGCACCGATATGGGGTTGCAACGCCGGCTGGATATACTGTCGGTGGCCCAGAGAAGCGGCATCCCGATCCTGGAGGACGATTGCTACGTGGACCTGAGGTACGATGGCGAAGCCTCCCCGTCGATCTACTCCCTGGACGACTCCGGCTCCGTGATGTACTGCGGAAGCTCCTCCAAGATCATAGGCCCGGGGATGCGCCTGGGATGGGTCGCCGGGCCCCGGGAGGTGATGGAGAGGCTGGGTACGATCCAGCTGGGCGCGACTCCCAGCCAGTTCTCCGTGCTGGCGGCGCTGCACTACCTGAGGGAGAACCGCGAGGAGCACATATCCGAGCTGACCCGGCTATACAAGTCCAGGAGGGATACGATGCTGGCGGCCCTGGGGGAGCACTTCGGCCCCGGGGCGGTTACCTCTCGTCCGGACGGAGGTATGTTCCTGTGGGTGAAGCTGCCGGAAGGGACCGATACCCCGGCCCTGCTGGGTAAGGCCAAGGCCAAAGATATTCGTTACGGCCCGGGACCCATCTTCTCGCCCTCGGGTGAGGGGGCCAACTACCTGCGCCTGGCCTACGCCCATCTCGACGAGGATGTCATAGGGGAGGGCATCGCAGAGCTGGCCAAGGTGTTCGAGGCCGAAGGTGTGCTGGGGTGACCTGGTTAGGAATAGTGGTTCATGGTGGTACTCCGGTCGAATTGTAGAATCGCTAATTGCACAGTAACCAGGCCACTGATTTCGAGTTAATCGATAGCGCACTGGCTGCATTCATCGGGGAGGATACATGAAGCTCATGATCAATCTGCACCTGGAGCAGGATGCAGTAGTGGCGGACCGTGTCACAGAGGACCAGAGAGCCAGGATCCAGGCCGTCTCGGAGGACATCTATATTACAGTGCCCGGGACCGTGGAGGAGAGGACATCGATATTGCCGGATACTGAGGTTATATTCGGCAATTTCGATCGTTCGATGTTCTCGCTGGCCAGGAGCCTCCGCTGGGTGCAATCCGTAGGCGCCGGCGTGGACGGCATGCTGTTCGACGATTTCGTGAAGAGTGACATCCTCCTTACCAGCGCAAAGGGGCAGGTAGGGACTCACCTGGCGGACCATGCCTGGGGGCTGCTGCTGGCCCTCACCAGGGGAATAGCGCGGTCGGTCAGGGAGAAGACGGCGAAGTCCCAGCATTCCATACGGTCCGGGTCCTGGGAGCTTGGGGGCAAGACCCTCGGAGTCCTGGGGTTGGGAGGCACCGGCGTCGAGGTGGCACGACGGGCCCAGGGGTTCGGTATGCGGGTGATCGCCACAGACACGGAGGAGGTGGAGAAGCCGTCTTTCGTCGAGGAGCTGTGGCCGGCGGACCGGTTCTACGACCTTCTGGAGGCATCGGACATTGTGGCTGTATGCCTTCCCCTCACGCCCAAAACCCGGGGCCTCTTCGATCGAAAGGCTTTCAGCCGCATGCGTTCTCACGCCCTGCTGATAAACGTCACCCGGGGCGGCATCATGGACGGGCCGTCCCTGATGGAGGCCCTGGAGCACGGGACCATCGGGGGCGCGGGCCTGGATGTCACCCCAGAGGAGCCGCTGCCGGAGGACAGCCCCCTGTGGAACATGAGCAACGTGGTGGTTACCCCTCACACCGCCGGCGGGTCGCCCGAGAGGTTCGATAGGATGGTGGACCTGCTGTGCGCTAACCTGGGGCGCTACCTGAAGGGAGAGCCCCTTCTATCGGAAATAGACAAGGTGAAGGGGTATTAATCCGCCTGCCCCGCATTGGGGAGGCACGTGTGACCTGCCACCCACCAACCATCCCCCTGGCCCCCTTCCTTTTCTGAAAGGGGGAAAGAGGATTCTGGTCCCGACGCGTCGGGACAGCCCCCTCCCGCCAAAATCCCGACCCGTCGGGACTTCGGCAGCTCTATGAGAGAGTTGTTGAAACCGGCGGGCTTTGTTGAATTTATCCAATGTCGGATGCTATCTTCACGCCTACCCACCCTCCAATGTTTTTCTGGTGGAAGGACGGCGGAGAGAATCCCTTTATTTGATGAAGGACTCTCCCGTCCACCCCAGACCCTTCGCTTGCTGAGGGTGACAGCGTCAAAACCCGCAAATTGGGTTAGATAGCTAGCCCTTTTATCACCCTAAAGGGTGATGTGGTGGCAGCCCTCCGAGAGCATACTGACATCAGTAAATGCTAATTCTAGTTTCGGATATCGGAGGGGTTAAATGGCTCGAATGTTGCTGATGGGAATAGCGGTCTTCGCCATAGCTCTGACAGTGATGCAGGGCCTGCCCGTCGACGCAACCATCGGGCCCGCGATAACGGTTAGCTCCTCAGAGTATGAGGGCGACATCTGCACCGTCACCTCCTCCGGTCTGTCTATTGTGGATGACGGCATATTTGATACCACCGACGGCGTCCTGGCCACGATAACCTGCACTGATGGCGGAAACTACCTTGTTCGAGCCTCGGTCGTTGCTGACGGTCGAGAGCTCCAGAGCTCGACCCGTACTCTCTTCAGGGACAACACCCCGGAGATGGTCATCATATACCTGAGCCCCAGCGTCTCGGTTGGCAGCGTCGAATCGTACTCGGTGACCATACTGGCGGCATAGGGCCGAAGGCCTCCCGCTGATCGATCCCCGCTAGCCAGCCCTGAACCCTCAGGCGTTAATCAAGACAAAAAACCCGCTCTGTGGGCGCGCCTGGGCCAGGGAAAGGGGTACGGTTGCGGAGAGGGCCTGGTCTAGCCCAGGGCTAGCTCCACTTGGTGCGGGAGAGAGTCTGCGCCCAGACTTCCACCTGGTCCAGGCGGTCCTGGATCAGGCCGTGGTCCAGCTTGCGGGCTGTATCGGGGTGGCCGGCCCTCACCAGCATGGGGACCAACCTGGTCCGCAGCCGGTTTATGGTCCAGGGAATCGGGTCGCCCTCCGCGGTGTAGTCCAGCATCAAGCGCTCATCCGGGCCGTCGGGGCCGTAGTGGTAGTGGGGGGCGTCATCAAAGCAATCGAAGCGGAGAAGCTCCGTTTCCTTGCCTTTGAGGTTGGCCATTACGCGAATGGTGACGCCCTCGTCACCGCCGAAGTGTCTGTAATCTAGGGCGAAGTCTATGACACCGGCCTTTACCGTCTCCACTTGACCCGATATCACTTCATGGTCCATCTGGTCTTGGGCTACGTCCTGCATCCTTATTCACCTCACTC
>JACZVB010000042.1 GCA_022572865.1 Chloroflexota bacterium
TAACCCAGCAGGACTATCGCTGGTATGGAAACCTGGCGAATGTAGACCCCGTCATTGCCCAGGCGCCAGAAAACACCGCGCTGGCTGGCGCAACGCCCCTCTCAGTGTTCAGGATCCGTATGAATCTGACCATCGATGGCAGGGCCATGCCGGCCGGTTCCCAGGCCTTCAAGCTTCAATACGCTACCAGCACCTCAGGCCCCTGGACCGACGTCGGGGCCATCGGCTCCGGTGAGACCTGGCGGGGTTTTAACAACGGCGGCGTCGCCGACGGCGCTGACATAACCGCCCTGCGTTTGGCGGCCTCAGATGTGCTGGAAACCTACGAGGAGAGAAACCCATCGGCCCCCAATACCAATACTGTAAACCCGGGCCAGCAGGCCGAGTGGGACTGGGTCGTCCAGAACAACGTCGCCTCCCCCGGCACATACTTCTTCCGCATGGCGACAAGTGACGGCTCACCCCTGGATGAATACACCAATTATCCTGAGGTCACCGCCGTAATGCCGCCTCTTACCCAGCAGGACTATCGCTGGTATCAGAACGAGAACGATGTGAATCCCAACTCGCCACTCGCGGGCGAAAACACAGGTTTCGCCACCGCGGCGCCGGGAGCGCTCTATCGTATTCGCATGAACGTGGAGGTGACGGGCGTCGCATTGCCGTTGGGCACCCTGGCCTTCAAGCTCCAGTACTCCACCAACACCTCAGGCCCCTGGACCGATGTGGGGAACATCAACTCATCAAACCTGTGGCGAGGGTTCAACAACTCCTCCCCGACAGACGGAGACCCCCTATCCCTTCGCCTCGCCTCCTCAAACGTAGGGGAGAGCTATGAGGAGGCGAACCCGTCCCGGGTTAACAGGAATGCCATAGCCGTCGGTAGCCGGGGCGAGTGGGACTGGGTAGTCCAGAACAACAGCGCCCTAGGCGACACCACCTACTTCTTCCGCATGGTGCAGGCCGATAGCACTCCACTGAACGCCTACACCAACTTCCCGACCCTCAGCACCATTCTGCCACCCATCGCCTCCGACGATTTCGAGTCCGGGGGCGCGTTGGGAGGAAGCGGATGGCTGGGCCCCTGGAACTTCGATGGGGACGCTAAGATTGAAAAAAAGGATGACCCCCACCAGGGAAGCTTCCACCTGCGCCTTAAACGGACGAACGGCCATGCAGATCGCAGCCTTGACCTCTTCGGCAAGAGCTCTGTACGGGTCCAGTTCTGGGCCAAGGCGGAACAATTTAAATCCGGCGACACCGCTACCCTCTCCGCTAGCACCGATGGTATAACCTATCAGACTGTCGAGACCTGGACCATCAGCGATTCAGACGGGCAATACCACTTCTTTGATATCGAGCTGCCGGCCTCCTCCTTCTCCAGTACCTCTTTCATCGCTTTCGATAGTAATATGTCAGATAACAAGGCCAAGTTCTTCATCGATGAATTGATCGTAATAGGGGATTGATGACTCCCGGGTAATAGTGCAATGCCGAAGATGAAAAACCAACGGGGAGTAACCCTGGTAGAGGTAGCCGTGACCCTGGCGGTCATGGGGCTGATCATAGGACCGTCCCTGCTAATTCTCAGGGACTTCTTTGCCATACCAACCCGGGCCTCCATCTCCGTGTCTCTTCTACAGAAGACCCGTCAGGCGACAGGGGTAGTAGCCAATGACATCAGAAATGCCACGTCCTTCACCCCCGGCACCGGCGCCGATTACGGCACCTTCGTTTGGACAGACCTAACCGACACTCCCTCAACCGATCATGTGGTGCGCTACTTCTATTCCGCCGAGGACAAGACCCTGGTTAGGGAGGAGACCATCAACATTCAGGACCCTGAGGCCACTGTCGTGACCCGTAACATAGAGAACCAAAGTGACATCTCCATCGAAGAGGTCTCCGGCCTCCTAACCATATCTGCAACCTCCACCATCGGGGCATCGCTAAGTGAACCCGTAACCCGCACCAGCGTCCTGAAGGCCCATCTGAGACTGCTCAGTCCCTCCACCCAACCCACCCCCCCACCACACCGCATTGCTTGGGACGACTTCGAGACGGGCGACTTCACGGGAGGCGATGGCTGGCTGGATGACTGGTTCCCGCAAGGAGGCGTCTTGATAGACCTTACGGGGGACCCGTTTGAAGGGACCTTCCACATGAGGTTGGAGCAGAGCCCGGCCTCGGTGGACCGATCAGCGGACCTCTCTGACCAGGTCGGTGTCCGGCTTCAGTTCCAGGCCAAAGTCATCGGGTTCGAGCCCCTGGACACGGCGCAGTTGCTAATCAGCACCGACGGCGGGACTACCTTTACCACCGTCAGGACATGGGTGGACGGCGAAGACGATAACGTCTATCGCTTCGAGGACATAGACCTGGCTTCATTCCCCATGACCGCCGATTTCCTGATCGTCTTCACCACCAACATTTCGTCTAACCTAGGCTTCCTATTCGTGGATGACCTGAAGATGATCAGGACATGGTCGGGATAGTAAAAAAGAGATTTACCTTATGGGCTTACTGACAATAATACGTCGCATCTGGGATAAGGCAGGAAAGGGCCAGCGAGGCCAGGTCCTGCTGCCTATACTGATAGTAATGACCGTCGCTCCTCTGGCGACTATCGGCTTTTTGAGGTTCACCAACGCCTCCTCCGAAAGCGCCTCCAGGGACAGAGATTTTACCTCGAACCGGTTCGCCTCGGAGGCCGGCATAAACAACGTCATAACCGACCTGTTCGCGGGGGCCGATGCCCTGTCCCCCTCCTATCCCCTCCCAACCCTTACCCTAAACAACGAATTCGTGTCCATCGTCATCAACGCCCCAGACCCCGAGATCCAACCTCCCGGACTGTATCAATACCACGATCCCGGGGTGAACTTTGGCCTGAGCACACTGGCTAGCCAGACCCATTACTTCGTACAGTTCGATGGTATCCGGCCCTCCAGAAGCATCCGGGTCAACTGGACATTCAGTCCAATCAGGCAGCGGTGGCAGATCAAGCTGTATGAAGGGGAGGGCCCCCCCGGCGCCCCCGCCCCCACGACCATTGCGGAGGACAACTTCGAGACCGGAGACTTCATCGGCGGCACCGGCTGGAACGGCCCCTGGCTAGTTCAGGGCGATGCCAGCATCGTTTCCGCCGGCGCTCCGCGCGAAGGCACCTTCCATGCGCAGCTAAGTAGCGGTACTGGTCAGATTGCCCGGGCCCTAGACCTGACGGGCCAGACCGATGTGAGGCTCCAGTTCTGGGCCAAGGCCAGCTCCTTCGACCCGGGAGAGACAGCGACCTGTTCCGTCAGCCCCGACAACGTAAACTTCACCGTCGTAAGGCTCTGGATAGATGGCGAAGACGACGACGTGTACAGGTTCGAGGACATAGACCTCTCGGGCTTCCCCATGGGCAACGATTTCTGGATACGGTGCAACTCCAACATGTCAGGAACGGGAGACCTATTCTTCATCGATGACCTGAAGGTGGTAAGCCAGGCAGTGCCCACCCCCCTGGCCGAGGCCAGGGGCAAAAAGGGCCCCGGGGAGCTGTTCGTCGATGTGTCTCTAATCACAGGCGGGGTCTACACCATCGACTTCTTCAACGACTCGGGCACAGATTTTGTCACCGGGCCCTTCGCAATAACGGGCGATGCAGACGCCACCTGGATATTTGCCGAGGCCCATAAAGACTACTTAGTGGCGTCTACCGCCGGGGCAGCCACCCTCGAGGCCTACATCAGACAGATACCGGGGCCCACCACGCCCGACACGAGGCAGAAGGTCTTTGTCCAGTCCTGGAGAGAACCTTAGCACCTTGTATCAGGCCTCAGCACCCCCAGGCGTAGCACCTCGGCCTGGAACTCGCTTTGTCCCGGTTGGTTAGGTGCTGATCCTTCCCTGTCACACCTTTTCTCTCACGGCCCTCGGGCCCTCACAGGCTAAAGCAAAGCCTTGACTTCGCAGACTTTTGCCCTTAAGTTACCTGTGCCTACCGAGGTCAGACAGAACAGTCTGCTATGGAACTAACCATCAACCATACCTTTGCGCATCACTGCGATGGTTCGGTGGCAGGCAGCCACCCCTTGTTTTGTAACCCATTACTCTATGCAAGCGTTGCTGTGGAGGCAGCACGACATGGCTAGACACCAGGGTCGCGTGCTACTCTCGGAACCAGCATCGATGGGTTATGGGAGTCAGCACTGGAATGCCGTATCATTCGTTTTAGTCGGCTCAATGCAGGGCTTTCCAGCGCAAGAAACCGTGCGACCGGCAGCCAACAGCAAAGGACCAATATCATGAACCCGACAGAGGAACAAAAGGAATTCTTAAAGAAGACCCAGGTAGCCGTTCTCGCCACGGTAGACCGCCGTGGCCAGCCCCACGCGGTGCCCATGTGGTGCCTGTACGAAGACGGCGAGTTCATCATGAGCACAGGGCCCGGGTCACAGAAATACAAGAACATCGAAAACAACCAGAACGTGGTCCTGGTCTTCGACCAGAGAGAGCTACCCTACTACGCCGTGATGGTTCATGGCACCGCCGAGATGGAGGTGGTGAAATCCGACCGCGTGATCCGCATGATTGCCGAAGCCTATCTAGGCAAAGAAGGGGCTGAAAAGTACTTTAGCAGGCGGTCAGGGGGAGATTTGGCGGTCATCCGCGTGAAGCCCCGAAAGTTCATCGAGTACCGCGGTATCAGCGGACGCAGCTAGGTCCGGGGGGAGAAAAGGCATGGACCTGGTCTTTATGGGAGGAAACGTATTGACCATGGACGGCCTGGACCGCCGCGTGGAGGCCGTGGCCGTAGAGGGGGGCAAGATCCGGGCCGTAGGCCCCAGCGCCGAGCTCGCCAAAATGGTCGGGCCCGAGACCAGGGTGGTCCACATGGCAGGCCGCACTCTCATACCCGGGTTCTCCGATGCCCACAACCACTTCAACCTGACGGTCTTCGACCCGGTCTCGGTGGACTGCCGGGTCCCCCCTCTCGAGAGCATCAAGGGCATCCAGGAGGCCATCGCCGCAGCAGCCAGTGACACCCTGAGGGGACGCTGGATATGGGGTTCGGGTTTCGACGGAAGCCTGGTAAGAGAGAACCGCAATCTCACCAGGCGTGACCTGGATGAAGCGGCGCCGAACAACCCGGTGTGCATCGTGGACATCTCCGTTCACAGCTGCTACGCTAACTCCCTCGCCCTCAGTCTGGCCGGCATCGATAAGGACACTCCAGACCCCCACTGCGGCCAGATACTGAAAGGGTCAGATGGAGAGCCTACTGGCGAGCTGTGGGAGAACGCCCTGAATGCGGTGCACAGCCTGTGCTTTGAGGGTCACCTGGACCAGTATGGAGACCAGGCCGCCGATTTCGTATATCGCAACTGCATGAGGCACCTGGCCTGTGGCATAACCAGCGTAGGCGACGCCCTGGTGATGCCTCGGGCCTCCGCTATGTACCGCAAGGCCGATGAGCAGGGTAAGCTGCCCATAGCCCTGCGCCAGCTGTTGGGAGGCCGGCAGTTCTTTGCTCCGCCCTCCCAGGCGGCAAAGGGTGAGATCAGCAGCGAAGACGTGTCTGACAGGCTCAGGTGCGGCACCTTGAAGATTTTCATGGACCCCGTTTTTCCCAGCTCCGCCCAGATCAAGTGCCATCCCGACGGCCGAGAGGAGCAGGTCGGGGCCCGATATTACACCCAGGAAGAATCGGACCAGCTTGTGCTGGCCGCTCATCAGAGAGGGATGCAGGTGGCCATTCACTGCCTGGGCACCTGGAGCATACAGCAAGCGCTCGACTCCTTCGAAAAGGCCTCGCGGGAGCACCCACGGCAGGAACCCAGGTTCCGCATCGAGCATTTTACACTTCCTACCCCTTCTCAACTTGAAAGGGCCAAATCGCTGGGGGTAATCGCCTCGGTCCAGCCTATTTTCATCTATACCTGGGCCGACAGGCAACAGGAGGAGGCCGGGAAGTTGGGCCGGGACTGGGGAATCGAGGCCTACAAGAGCATGCTCGACCAGGGACTGGTGGTGGCCGCAGGCTCCGATAATCCCTGTGCTCCTCTGGAGCCTCTCCTGGGTATCTATGCGGCAGTGACCAGACGATGCCGCCGAACCGGAGAGCCGGTGGCCCCGGAGGAGGCCGTCACTCCCCTGGAGGCCCTGCGAATGTATACCATCAACTCGGCCAGGGCCCTGCTTCGGGATGGAGAGACCGGCTCTATCGAGGTGGGTAAGCGGGCCGACCTGGCCCTTTTGAGCCACGACCCCACCGCCTGCAACCCCGACTTTATCCGGGACATCCAGGTGGAACAGACCTACGTAGACGGCCAGCTCCTGTATCAGCACCATTAGCCGTGTAACGAGACATCTCAACCCTAAGCCCTCGATCACGACGGTAATCGAACCACATAATGGGAGGTGCCCACCATGGCCGAAGGCCAGGAATACGACATCATCATCATAGGGGCCGGCCACAACGGCCTGACCACGGCCGGATACCTGGCAAAAGAGGGGCTGAAGGTGCTGGTGGTCGAGCGCAGGGACCTGGTCGGTGGGGCCTGCGTGACCGAGGAGCTGTTTCCCGGGTTCAAATTCTCGACCGCCTCCATGTTCTGCGGCATGCTCCAACCCAAGGTGATCGACGACCTGAACCTGAGGGACTACGGCTTCGGCATCTACAATACGGATCCCACCTCCATCTACATGTTCCCTGATGACACTTACCTGTGCACCTGGAAGGATGAAGCAAAACTGGTCGAGGAGATCGAAAAGTTCTCCAAGAAGGACGCGAAGACCTATATAGAGGTGCAACGATATTTCCAGAGATACCGGGAGTATTTCACCCCATTCTGGCTCAGGAATCCTCCCAGCCTGGCGGAGCTGGCGGCCCGATTCCAAACACCCGAGGAGCAGGAGGCATTTCGGACCATAATGATGGGCAGCGCTGGGCAGTTCGCGAGAGAAAAGTTCGAGTCGGAGGCGGTCAGGGTGATGGCCTCTACCCTCGCCGCCACGGGCAACTCCACCAGCCTGGATAGCAAGGGGAACATGTACAAGATGTTCTGGGCCGCTATGGCCGAGGCCACCGGGGACATGGGGGTGTGGGGATACAGCCGCGGCGGCATGGGGGGCATCACTCAGGCCATGGCCAGGTCGGCTCAGGCCAGGGGCGCGGAGATCAGAACCAGCACGGAGATAGACCATGTGCTTGTGGAGAATGGCATAGCCAGGGGGGTAGTCCTCATTACGGGCGAGGTGATCAGGTCCAGGGCAGTGGCCTCTAACGCCGACCCTAAACGGACCTTCCTGAAGCTGGTCCAGCCACAGCACCTGGACGACGCATTCAAGAACAATGTGGAAAATGTTTCCATGAGGGGAGACTTCGCCAAGCTGTTCATAGCGCTGGACGGACGACCCGAATGGGCCTGTTTTAAGGGCGAGGACCCAGGCACCCGTGACCACGGGTTTATCACCATCATCCCGTCCCTGAATTACGTGGAGGAATCCAGGCTGGAAGCCCTGGACGGCAGGCTGCCGGAGAAGGTCTGGTTCATTTTGACTGTCCAATCCCTTAGCGACCCGGGCCTCGCCCCCGAGGGCAAGAATGCTTTGACCGTCTACATCCAGTACATACCCTACAATCTGGCCGAGGGCAGTTGGGACGACGAAGACGTAAAGGAGAGGGCCGCCAATCTCTGCATCGACACCCTGGCGGAGTACGCCCTCAACCTGCGAGACATCATGATCGACTACCAGTTCTTCGGGCCCCGAGATATCGAAAGCAGGTTCTACCTGACGGAAAGCACCATGCACCACGGTGACATGTTCGCCGACCAGATGTTTTCTTTCAGGCCATTCTCGGGATGGGCCGATTATCGCACGCCTGTGCGCAACCTGTACCTGTGCGGATCGGGGGCCCACCCCGGTGGCGCGGTCAGCGGGGCCCCGGGGCACAACGCCGCCCAGGAGATCATCAAGGACTGGCGAGAGGGGGTGATCGAGTAGCCTGAGCCGGTGTCTGAGACTCGATCCCGCCCCTGGCACAGGCACGTCCATCTTCCGTGGCAGCCGATACCGTAGCCCAGGGCCTTTAGCCCTCTAACTCCATCTGAGTTTCTTGGCCACCTCTAGGCGTCTCTCTCCGAGTCGCGATGTCGAAACAGCCTGTTGCCAGCGTTCACGCCTGGATCCTTGGTTAGTTCTGGCCCATCTCACTCACACATGCCCGTCCAGCTTATGCTGCTGGCCTGGAGACGAGGATCAGGCTGTAGTTGAGTTAGGCCCGCACATAGGGTTAAATAGTGGAGTTGTGTAGAACATGCCACTCCCTCACCCATTGAACCCCCGGCGTCGGACCCGGCCGGCCAGAACGATCTGGTTATGGCTGCCTCTTCTGCTGGCCATAGCCGTCCTGGCGCTCGCGGCGTGCGGCGGCGATGACGCCCCCA
>JACZVB010000043.1 GCA_022572865.1 Chloroflexota bacterium
TGGACGAGACTTCCCTTGGAAGTGTCAAGGCCAATGGCGTCATGTTCCGTTACCTTGAAGTTGGAGAAGGGCCCTTAGTTCTCTGTCTCCACGGATTTCCCGATAACGCCTACACCTTCCGCCGGATGATGTCTGATCTGGCCGATGCCGGGTTCCGGGTCGTAGCACCCTTCATGCGAGGGTATGCGCCCACCGAGGTGCCGTCCGACGGGCGGTACCAGTCAGCGGTGCTTGGTATGGATGTCCTGGCCCTGATACAGGCCTTGGGGGCTGAGCGAGCGGCATTGGTGGGCCACGATTGGGGAGCAGAGGCCGCTTTAGGCGCAGCGGCGCTGGAACCCTCCAGAGTTACTAAACTGGTGACTCTTGACGATTGTCACCCAGGCGCCGCCGAAACCAAAGACTTCAATTACCTGCGAGGTGTATGGCACTCATACTACTTTCAGCATCCCGATGCCGAAGAGACCGTATCCCACAACAACTTTGCCTTCCTTGAGGACTGGTGGCGCAACGCCTCGCCGGGGTGGGACATCCCTCCCGAGAGGTTAGAGAGCGTCAAGGAGACCTTCCGCGCGCCCGGGGTGGTCAAGGCCGCATTGGATTACTACCGCCACAGCCTGAATCGATCTTTACAGGACCCAGCGTTAAGGGAAGCCCAGAAACGGGTCGATACCTCCCCCATATCAGTGCCTACCCTGGCTATGAACGGTACCCGAGACCGTCCCGGACGGCTGGAGGCCTTTCAGGCTACGGACTCCTTCTTCACCGGTCCTCTAGAGAAGGTCGTGCTACAGGGGGCCGGCCACTTTACGCATCTGGAAAGACCCGAAGAGGTAAATCGGCGGATCGTCAAGTTTTTCAAAAGCTGAGATACTTCTGCCCCTACGCATAATAAGAGGGTTGGCTGCCACTCGGGAAGCCTTGTTCAAAGCTCAAGATTAGGGCCACCGTGGGCAGGGTCTCCTACATTACCTTCTGGCAACCCCGACCTGATTTGCCAGTTCACCAACGTAACGTCATCGACGATAATCCGGGCCACCTGAACGAGATGGTGCTGCGCAAAATCGTTTGCGACAACACCGCTCGATTATTCGAATCCTAAGGCTAGGAGTTATCTGGCTCATGTCTATGACCAAAGCACCTAAGTGTAGGAGGGAATGGCTGCTGGCATCAGACGTCTACAACCTGGACGAGTTGGACTTCGTCACTCAGAAGCGAGTGTACTCCACCGACTTTCCCGGCGGAGAGAAGAGGCTCATCCAGAAGCCAACGGGAATGAGTTACATCCCGGTTAACGGAACCGTAACCTTCGGGGAGAATGGATGCTCCAGCGCGCCGCCAGGAAAGGTGCTTCGCACCTGCGCTATGTCGGGTTAGAGGTCTGGGGGATGACGAATTAAGGGGGGGGACATAAGTGTCCCCCTATTCAATTCAACAGGCTCACCAGACTTGAGTATGTAGAAGTCCACATATTGGCGTCCCAGTTGAGGTAGAGATTGGCCTAATCGGGTATTTACCGAAGGTCGTACCCCTTAACCCCATTTTGCCCCATAATCTTTCTCACATCTTCCTCCGCCAACGATTTGAGCAACTCCCTGATCCTTCCCACCACACCCGGGAACCCATCGTGGTGCGGGAAATCGGTAGCCCAAAAGAATTTGTCTGCTCCCACCTTCTGCACGACAAAGGGGATCAATTCCTCTTCTGGCTCCAAAGAGATCCAGCATTGGCGCTGGAAATAATCGCTGGGCTTCTCCTTAAAGGTCGTAGAGTGTCCCTCGCTCTCAAATTTTTCGTCCAGCCTCTCGAGCCAGTAGGCGATCCATGTGGCCCCAGTCTCTAATAAAACATATTTGAGGTGGGGAAACCGATCGAAGGCGCCTTCTGAAATCATGTGGATCAGGGCTAACTGGGTTTGGAAGGGGATGATCACTGTAATGTAATAGAAGTCATCGGATAGGTTGCCCAAAGCGCCGCCATCCCCCCTATGATGGTCTTTACCAAGATAGTCGACGTGGGTGGTGGGATGGATGGCGAAGGGAAGGCCCGTCTGTTGAACTGCTTCGTACACCGGATCGAAATAGCGGTCCCCGTAATATAAACCGTTGGTGGCGGTGCTGTAGACCATAAAGCCCTTGACCCCTAGATTGGCGGTCCGTCTCACCTCTACTACGGCCTCCCCCACATCTCCGGTAGGGATGTGGGCTACAGGGTAGTGACGGTCCGGATGCGATTTACAGAAGTCCAATATCCAGTTGTTATATGCACGGCAATATCCGGCAGCTACCCTAGGGTCGTCACACTCGTCTTCCCATGACAGGCCGAGGGTCGGATAGAGGAGGGCTTTATCGACGCCCTCACCCTCGTGCCATCTGGCCCGGGCGTCGGGTTCGTTGGCCTCGGGGATCATGCCATCGTAGTAATGTACCTCGCCGGGGGTGAAGAATGGCAGGAAGTCCTCGGCGCCGAAGGCCTTGCCGGCATCCACACCTAAGCCTGCGCCACCCTGGACCATCACCGATTTCTTGCCGTTGATCTCCAGGTATTCCAGGCCTTTTTCATCGTTTAGCAGGCGCAGGGGCCGGTCTTTAAATTCGGGCTCGAGGTACTCATCCATGATCAAGGTTATAGGCTCCGCCACATGCCCATCGATATCGACGACCACATCCTTCATCTACTCCCTCCTCATTACGCCGGAATTCCTTAGGGCAGGCTGCCGGGGTGCAAGCACAACACTATCCTAGACCAGGCCAATGGTAATCTCAACATGGAACACCGTCAAACATGTGTCCGGTGAGTCAGCACGCTAATTGAAAGCTGACCCAGGGCGCAGCATTGAGGCCCTCCTATGCCTATATGGCGGCTCACAGTTCGAATGGCCCGGGTTCGGGAGAAGGTGGTGTAATATAGCCGGCAGGAAGTCTTTAGACCCTGTGACATCTAATCGAGGTGAGAAGATGGCGCAACACGCTGGCCCGAAAGTCCTCGATACGGTAATCGTTGGGGGCGGGATATCCGGTTTGACGGTGGCGTACCGGCTCGGGGATCGGGACATCCTGCTCCTGGAGAAAGAGGATGTATGTGGCGGACGGACCATCTCTCGGAAGATGGGCGAATACGTTTACAACACCGGGGCACAGGTCGTTAATGGGGACGATAGCCTCGTTGCCCCGCTGGCCGATGAGCTGGGCATAAGAAGAACCCTGATTGCCAAGTCCAAGATGCCCATCTGGATGAAAGGTAAGCTGATAACCGCTTCCTCGGAGCCTGCCTTCCTGTGGCAATTACCCCTCTCATTGGGCGATAAGCTTAGGCTGGGTTTCAGGATGTTCAATATAAAGCGCAAATATGGAAAGCTGAGCAAAGACCTGCCCGATCTTAACGACCCCAAGACCATCAAGTTAAATGCCACGACCCTCTCAGAGTTCGTCGGCGCAAGCTCCCCCGATCTCAAGGCATTATGGGACACGGTTTCCCTGGCCACTGCCTTGGTGCCCTCGGACCAGGTCGCCGCCTATCATCCCCTCAGCACTCTTATCCACTTTATGGCAGATGAATACTACGTCGAGGGTGGGACCTGGGAGCTGACCAAGGCCCTCTGGAATCGGGCGCGGGACAAGATAAAAATCTCGGCTGAGGTCCTGGAGATTGCTCAACAAGGGGATAGGGTACAGGTGACCTATGTCCAGAATGACCAGACCGAGACGGTGCAAGCCCATCACTGCGTAGTGGCCCTTCCCGCTCCCCTCGTTGCGCCGATCGTTAAGGACATGCCATCGTGGAAGGCCGAAGCCCTTTCCAAGGTGGACTTTAGTCCCATAACCAGCGCCGCCTTCCTTTTGAGCAAGCCTTCCGAGTATTTTCTCGGGGAAGGGGTCTGGCGGGTGCCGACTGTGGGGTGTGCCATCGTCTCCGTTACCAACCCCACCTTTACCTTCCCGAGAGAGGTCAAAGAGAGAACGGGACAAGGGTTGCTGAGGGTCTACTCCGTTGGACGGGAGTCTGAAAAACTCATGGAGATGTCTGATGGTGAAGCGCTTGAGGCCCTGGCCGGCGAGCTCATCTCGGTCTTGCCCGCGGTGAAGGGAAACATCATAACCAGCTCCCTCAAGCACTGGATACATGGGGGAAGCCCGTGGCGCTTGGGTCGGCTACAGCTGGTCCCCGAGATTCAGGCCCCGACGGGCAACATACACTACTGCGGTGACTACACCGCCGGCTCAGGCATGGATGGAGCGGTCCACAGCGCATCACGAGTCCTGGAAGAGCTCGGGGTGGGACCCCTCTTTCCAAAATGAACAATACAACTCGTCCACAGGCGATCAGCCTGAACACCTCGACGTTAAACCTGAAGCCGCAGGTGTACGCGCCCCACCCAGAGCACGTCTCAGCCGATGCTGTAGCGAGGGGGCAGGATCAGACCTCGGGGCCCGGGTGTGCCGTCACCGCCCCCCTCCGGGTCAGCTCAGACCGCTGCCCTTGAAGAATGGCTGCCGTAAGCACCAGAATCAAGGGTGTGAATATGGTGGCAAGCAGGGCCAAGCGGAGGTCTCCAGTGGCTTCCTGTAGGAATCCCACCAGGAGCGGACCGATGGCCGCCCCTATCCAAACCGAGGTCTGCATGAAGGCGACGCCCGCGGCCACCTCCCGAGGCCTTATCCCCGGCAACTGATACACCATTATCATAAGTATAGGGAAATAGGCGGAGAACAGCCCACGCACCACCGACATCAGTAGCAATGATGGAACTGAGTTTAGAAACAGGAATCCCACGTTGGCGCCGACGAGAGCAACACCGCATGCTGCCAGCACCAGGGTATGACGTCGAGCCAGTGCCGGTATGGCGTTGACCAGGAAGATTGTAGGTCCGGCGACCAGCTGCATAATGCCAAAAACGGCCCCCGCTGTTTTTAGCGACACTCCCAGCCCTTCTTCGGCAAAGGTTGGCCAAAAGACCTCGAAAGCCGTTTGGGCCACCATCGTGATGCACATCCCCATGCCCATTACCCAAAGCTGTTTATGTTTCAGGACAGTTATCAATGGGTTTTGGGTCTGAGATTGCATCCTCTCTCGATATTCGCCCGTGACCCGCTCTCCACCCAGAACCATCCACACCACAGCCGAGAGGATTCCCATGCCTCCCATGAGGTAAAGGGTGTTCCGCCAGCCCCCCAGCCACTCCATGAGAAGGGGTGTTAAAAAGAAGGCGACCCCCATCATGATGTCGATACTCCCGAAAATGACCCCTTGGGTGAAGGTCATTCGCCTGGCGGGAGTCCACTGTTGGATTATCAAGGCCCTGGGGGCCTGGTTCGCCATGAAGCTGATGCCCAGGCCAATGCGGCCTATCATTAGAATTTCGAAATTGGGAGACCAGCCCTGCAGCAGGGTAAAGGCCCCTATCCCCATAAAGCTCAGAGTGGCTACCCGCCAGGGTCTATATTTTGACAGCCACAAATTGATGGGAATGGCAAAAATCAGGTTGCCGAATACTACTGAGGCCCCGAGCCAACCCTGCTGCGACGGCGACAGGCCCAGTTCTTCGGAGATGTCCGGCAACAGAAGGCCAATGAAGAATATTGATGTGAGGGCGGTGGCTACCCCGAAGGTCAGTGCCCCGATCACGACCCATCTGTAGCCCGGCGCACGCTCCTCTTGATACGATGTCATTCTCTTAGGGTCCTCTGCCGGGCCTTTTTACACTGCACGTCCCTGGCTTGTAATACGAAGACCGGGCGTCAAACGCGCCAGTAAGGGTTTTTTGTTCTGGAGCGACTTTCACAATCGGACTGAGGACTCACCCGTTCTGGCCAGCATACGCTGTCCGACAGGGAATGGGTAATACCCACGTAGGTGAGCCCACCAGGCCTCAGCATCACATCGGCAACACTTTTACGCCTTACCTGGTGCGGGCCTCACCTCATCCCACCCAACCGTAGCGATCCTCCCGTCGTCGAGCCTCGCATGGCACCTTGGGGCCTGCCCATCTCCCCATTCACCTACCGAAATTCGTCATCCTGCATATTCCGAGACTTTACCCGACCCAAGAATCTCTCCTGGAGCGGTGAGGAGCACTTTCTTCGGGGGCCGGGCCATATAGGCGGCGACAATGCAGAGAGCAGGCAAGGCCAGGAAGAGCAGCACGGCCAGGGTGTAGGAGGAAGTGAGGTCGAAGAGGAAGCCGAAGGGTAAAGGCCCTAGGGCGGAGAAGGCTACCATGCTGGTTACGGCGGCGCCGCGAATACTGCCGATGGAGGCCCGGCCAAAGTAGTTGGGCCAGATCACTGCGGAAATGGTCATCAAGAACCCGTTGCTGAACCCCAGAAGCGCTCCGTAGATAAAGGCCAGGGGGACAGTCACCATAACAAGGGTGACCAGCATAGCCAGGGATAATATCAACTGGCCAACGATCAGCAGATACCGGTTGGGGAAACGGTCTGATAAGAAGCCCGCTGTAAATATGCCAACAAGGGCCAAAGGGGCCATTATGATGAAGACGGAGGCAGCCACTCCGGCATCGAGGCCGTGGGTACCGAAAAGGGAGACCTGGTGGAATATCAGGGCCGTGCCGATCAGGGAGTTGGAAGAGGCTGTCAATAGAAGAAGCCAAAAGGCCCTGGTCTTTAGTGCATCCTTCAACGACCACCCCTCATCGGCTGCGGTTATAGCTCCAGCCTTCTCCCCTTCAGTATGCGTAGCTGCTTTATCGCCGTCAGGAAGTAGGCCGACGTGCTCGGGACTTCTTCGCACGAGGAGGAGAGCTGGAGGGAGCAGCACGGCCCATATAAGAAATGCCAGGACTACCCAGGCTCCCCGCCACTCCAATCGGGTTATGAGGAAATGGATGAGCAAAGGCAAGGAGGCTTGACTGGCCACGGACCCCAGGCTGCAGAGAGAGATGGCCCTACCCCGGTTTCGTACGAACCAGATGGCTACCAGGGTGGTTGAGATGAGTGTAAGGGAGCCCTGGCCGAGCATACGTATGGAGGCAAAGCCCAAGTACAAAAGGAAGGGGCTGTTGACTATGCTCATTAGGAGGGCGGCGAACCCAAATAGAACACCGATTACAGTGAACATGACGCGAGCGCCAAAACGGTCTAGCATCCGACCAACCAGAAGCATTCCCGCGGCCGCGGTGAAGGAGCCAGCACTGTAGAGGCCGGAAACCAGGGTACGGGACCAACCCGTGTCCTCAATGATCGGGTCAACGAAGAGGGAGACCGAATAGGTTTGGCCCGGCCCAGAAATGTAGAGTCCCAGGCCCGCTACGGCCAGGACTACCCAGCCGTAGTAGATGGGAAACTCCCTATACAACTCTTGGATAAAGTGGTGGCCAGAGGATGGGCGTTGACTGTTCTATTCAGAATTGGAGGAGAAGAGGGGCGTATATTTAACGTTATATCACCCTTCCCCTCGCACCTTAAGCCTAGACGAGGGATCTATCTTTCCTAAAGTCTGATTCAGCGCATCGATGACGATGTCTCGATCTTCATGTGATATTTTAAACGGTGGCGCCACGCTTAAGGTAAAGCCCTCGACCCCGGCGATGACCCCTCTGACCCTCATCATCTCACTGATTCGCCTTCTACGCCGAGGCTCTTGTCGAGCGCCTTTTTCGTCTCTCCGTCTCCGATTAGCTCAACTCTGCTAAAGGCTCCCGGGCCGCGGACGTCGCACCCTAACCGGCGACACTGACAGACGATCTTGTGAGCCCGAGAGAATATTTGACGGTGTTCCTGGTTGATACTATCATAGCTTTCCATGGATATGGCGCCTGGCTTGGGTCCAGTCAGGGAGAATCCGGCCACCATGTCGCCTTAGACTTTCATGAGCTGCTGGAGCAAGCGCTCAATCCGCAGGCTCAAGGAGAGCCGCAACCGGGACATTGCGCGCCGGAAGGGTCAGGCCCGTCGGGCGTGGGTTGGGCAAGTGGTGGAGATCGGACTCCCCGTGGCCCTATTTATGGGGATGATACTCCTGATCTTACTCTTCTATCCCCGAGTGGTCAGCGCCTCTGCCTTTCAGCCGGTCCTGACGTCCCACGCCTCCATGTTCGGCGCCCTCTTCGGGCTGCTGGGCGAGGAAGTCCGCGTATCCCAGGACACCATCACCTCTTCCTCCTTCGCTTTCAGGATCATCGCCGAGTGCACCTCGTTGATTCCCACTCTCGTCCTGCTGTCGGCGGTGGTGGTCTTCCCGGCGCCGTGGCGGATGAAGATGTGGGGAGCAGCGATAGGGGCCCTGGCCCTCGCCGTCGTCAACGTCGTAAGGGTGATCGCCCTCATGTACACCGCTAAGTTCTCCCCAAGCGTTCTCGAGTTTACTCACCTGGTGGTCTGGCAGGGCCTCATGATCCTACTGGGAGTGGGAATCTGGGTGGCCTGGCTGAGCTATCTGAGGAGGCGGGGCCTT
>JACZVB010000415.1 GCA_022572865.1 Chloroflexota bacterium
TTCTAGGGGGAAATCCCAGGCCTGACAGGCATGTCTACCGATGCAAGGCGTAGGGCTTTAGTCCTCGCTTACAAATGCGTACCTGCTCTGTCACATGCTGAGTTGGTAGGCCATTCTTCCACAGAATTCGGTGGTGATAACGGAGATTCTGAATATTTGGGATTATGCGTGGATAATAGACGGTGTGTTATCCCCCTCCGGAGCCTATCCTGAACACCTTGGTCCCGCATTCAGAGCAGGCTCCCCTGGTGGCCGGGCGTCCATTCTTCAAGGTAACCTGCTGGGGGCTCTTAATCTCCCTCTTCGTCTTGCACTTGAAGCAATACGCCTCCATGTTCCCTTCCTTTCACTAGGAGACGAATATAAACATTATAGCCAGGATGTGTCAAGGGCGGTGGGCTGGTACACAGGGTTAGTTCGAGGTTCGGATGGGAGTTGTATCCTCCGTCCGTCGGAGGGGCCGTGGACGGGGCAGGCGCTTTTGAGATTGAAAAGTGGTGTATTGTGAGTTGGCCGAGGCTACTAGGTGGGTGGAAAAACCTTCTTGGGTGCCCAGGGCCCCCGGGGCGTAGGGGCCGAGAGGATGGCCAGAAACCTGCCGTCCAGGGAGAAGGCCCGGCACCTTATCGGTGTTCCGGGGCTCTGGCTCGACGAGGCAGCAGAGATGGCGGGCTCAGGGACCTTCTTGTAATCTGCATAGATGATGGGAATGGGCTGGCCTGATATAGCGGCCCTCTCGGCCTTAGAGTCCAGGATAGCCGCATGCATGTCCGCGAGGGCGAAGTCGGTAGGGTAGAGGAACTGTTCCCACCGACCATCTTCCACGGCTGCTACCAGCTCCTCAATGGTCATAGAGTCCTTGATGTCGAAGGGGCCTGTCTTGAGCCTCACCAGACCTTTCAGATGAGCGCCACACCCCAGGGCCTGGCCAAGGTCATGGGCCAGGGACCTGACGTAGGCGCCGCGGCCGCACTCTATCTCCATAGTAATCACTGGAGGCGACCACTCGATGATGTCCAGTCTGTGAATGATAGTCTCTCGCTTCTCCCTTTCGATAACTATTCCCTGTCGGGCTAGCTGGTAGAGGCGTTTCCCCTCGTGTTTAAGAGCGCTGAACATGGGGGGTTCCTGAAGGATGGGACCCTGGAACTGCTGCGATACCTCTTCTAGCTGGCTGTATGTGATAGAGCTGGGGTCCGCGGTGCTTGTGACGGCGCCTTCGGCATCGTAGGTATCCGTGGCTACTCCGAGGGTCACCTCGGCCCTGTAGCTCTTTGAGGAATCGGCCAGGAACTCACTGATGCGGTTGGCCTGCCCAATGCAGATGGGCAGCACGCCCGAGGCCAAAGGGTCCAGGGTCCCGCCGTGCCCCACCTTTTTCTGATGAGTAAGGCTTTTCACCTGACGGACGATGTCAAAGGAGGTCGGACCGGTGGGTTTGCAGAGGTTGAGTGTGCCGTTGATACTCAAGGCATTCAGGAGGCTGCGCCATCGCTATTGGAGGGCTTGAGCCGGTCGATCAACTCGGTGAGGCGAGCAGCATTTTCCAGAGAGTCGTCTCTGTGAAAGGTGAGGCGGGGTATATAGCGTAGGGATAGGGACGACCCCAGAGTCCTGCGCAGAAATGGGCTGGCGGATTTCAGTCCCTGAAAGACCTCTGCCTTCTCCTCTTCGGTACCCATGGCGCTGACGTAGACCTGCGCTTGCTTGAGGTCTTTGGAAACGGAGACCGAGGTTATGGATAGCATATGGTTGAGTCTGGGGTCGCGTATCGTCCTCTGCAATAGCAGGCTCAATTCAGCCCTCAGCAGCTCGTTTACTCGTAGAGCGCGCCTACTCATGGTTGGAGCTCCAATACATTGACGGCGGAACGCCGAGATGGGGGCAACCCGAAGGGCTAAGGAGGGTCATCAGGAGGGGGGATCGACCTGTTCTTTGCGGAAGACCTCCAGGATGTCGCCTACTTGGAAGTCGTCGAAGCCATCGACTCCGATACCACCTTCGGTACCGGAGGCCAGCTCCTTGACGGTGTCTTTGAAGTGGCGCAGGCTCTTTATATTCGATTCGTGGATGACATCACCGCCCCGGAGGA
>JACZVB010000416.1 GCA_022572865.1 Chloroflexota bacterium
CCCACGGCGCCCGCCACGCCCCCGACGCCCAGGTGGCCGGCCGGGGCCGTGCCGATGCTCAGCACCCAGGAGCCCATGGCCCGCCCTCGCTGTTCATTGGCCACGTTGCTCTGCATCAGGGTCTTGTACAGGGTGTCGACGATGGATGCGCAGGCATTGACCACCCCCAGGACTACCAGAAAAAGGATGAAGTTCTCGGATATGGAGAATGCCATTAGTCCCAGGCCGAAGGAGGTAGAAGCGGCAAACATGTACAAGCCCTTCCTGGAGATGCCCCTCAGATTGGCCAGGAACATCAGACCCACCAGGCCTCCGGCCTGGTTCGCCGCGGTCATTATGCCCAGCCCCACTGTCCCCACGCCCAGCACGTCCCTTGCGAACACTGGAAGCAGGGTGCTGTGGGTGAAACCGAAGACCTCCGTCGTGGCCGCCAGATACATCAAGATCAGCAGCGTGCGATTCCCGCGGAGCAGATCGACATAACCCAGCAGGTTTCGAAGCACGGATTCCCGCCCGACTATGGCCGCCTGGCCCACGTCTCGGGTGCCCAGCAGCACCCCGACCCCCAGGATGTAGGTGCCCCCGATTACTACGTACTGTCCCCCGACACCCACGGCCGATATGATCAGGCCCGAGGCTAGCGCTCCGGCCAGGGCGCCAACCCGATGGCTCACAGACATCATCGCCAGGCCGTTTAGCGCACGCTCGGGCCCGACTATGTCGTAGGCGTACGCTTGGCTCATGGTTCCGAAGAACGCTTTGAGGGAGCCCGCCGCCGCCGCCAGGGCTATTATGTGCCAGATCCGGGCGACCTCTGTCAGCAACAGGAACGCCATCAGGCCCGCCACCATGCTCCCGCCAAGGATTACGTACCGTAGGACTAGCCGGCGGTCGACCCGGTCGGCTATGGCCCCCGAGAGAATTCCCAGGAAGAAGAAGGGCGCCATCCCAGCGGCAGCAGCCACTCCAACCATAAAAGGGGAATCGGTCTTGCTCAGGACCAGCCACCCCATCGCAACCTGCTCCATTCCCCAGCTAATGGAGTGGAAGGTGGTGGCCCCCCAAAGAAATCGAAAATCCCGATAGGAGAAGGCTGAGGCCCAGGAAACGTTACCATCAGGGGCTGGAATCGAGGTCATTGTTTAGCCAGTCTGGGCATGTTTGGTGGGCAGAATTATATCACGGCCCCGGCCCCGGGCCTCCATCATCCAGCGCTCGTCCCGATGGGCGATGGTAAAATGCCAGGCAGTCAGCCAGCCAAAGGCTACGGCCTTCCACGGCCTTTCCTGGCAGCTACCGACAAAACCGCTTAATATGCCCTATAAAGCGGGAAGTGCCCCGGCCTGTCCCGATACTCGGGACCTGTATAACTATGCCGGAAGATTGGGGATGAGGAGGCCATTCCTTCCCCACTCAGGGGGGAAGGCTAGGATGGGGGTGTTCCGCAAACCCAATTTCTCCCCCTCTCCCTTCCAAGCATGCCCTGAGCTTGCCGAAGGGGGAGAGGGGGACATAGAGTCTGTCCTGAGCCTGCCGAAGGAGGGTGAGGGTTGAAACTGTTATTAACCGCCCTCTTCTGGCATAGTGAGCTGTAACAATATCAACCGTAAAGGAGGAAAGCATGTTAGGGACACCTGTAGATGTAAAAGAGATCTTCTCGTACAAGGATAACCTGAATATCTCTCACGCAATAAAGACGGGCAACACCATCTACATTTCGGGCCAGGTGGCCTTGGACCCGGATGGCAACCTGGTGGGGGATGGAGATATCGAGGCTCAGGCCGATCACATATGGGGGAATATCAGGAAGGTCCTACAGGCGGCAGGCTCTGACCTGGATGACGTGGTCAAGATATTCCAGTTCGTGGTAGGAGCCGAGAACTTCCAGGGCATGGTGGCAGCGAGGCGGCGGGTTCTGGGGACGGACCCCCTCCCTTGCAGCACCGCTATAGTCGTCTCGGGGCTTTTCCGTCCGGAACTGTTGCTAGAGATCGACGTAATAGCCATAGTGAAGGAATAGAGCAGGAACGGCCCTGGGGTTGGCGCGACAGCCCGGTGCCTGGCAGCCGAAATCACGTAACGTTCGGTCG
>JACZVB010000044.1 GCA_022572865.1 Chloroflexota bacterium
GATGACCGGACTGATAACGGTAACGGTGCCCTTCGCCTTCGCCATGGGTGCATTGTTGGCGGGCAGGACGGGGGACGATTGGGTCGATACCGGGCGCACCTGGGCACTGATCTCCTGGGGCATTCTGGGCACGGGGTTGCTCCTGGGAGGGTGGTGGGCCTACACCATCCTCGGCTGGGGCGGCTTCTGGGCCTGGGACCCGGTGGAGAACGCAGGCCTCATGCCCTGGCTGGTCTTGACCGCCTTCATCCACTCCATCATGGTCCAGAAACGCAGGGGTATGTTTCGGGTATGGAACATCGCCCTGATCAACGTAGCCTTCACCTCTGCCCTTCTGGGAATGTTCATCAACAGGGGAGGCCCAACGCCCTCGGTCCACTCCTTCGCGCAGTCGATTCTGGGTTGGGTGTTTCTGGCCTTCATGGCGGTCACCGCCCTCTTCTCCTTCGGACTTATGGTCCACCGTATGCCGGCCCTGAAAAACTCCCAGAGCCTGGAGTCCAAACTGTCCCGGGAGACGGCTTTCCTGGTCAATAACGTCCTCTTTCTCGCCATGGCCTTCGTCATCATCTGGGGCCAGCTCTTCCCGATAATCTCAGACATGGTGACAGGCGTCTCCATTACCGTAGGAGAACCGTTCTACAACCGGGTGAACGGCCCCCTGCTCCTGGCGGTGATATTTCTCATGGGAATCGGCCCCATGATCCCCTGGAGGCACGCTTCCCTGGCCCAGCTGCGTAAAGCTCTTCTGTTGCCTCTCCTGGTGGCCCTGGGCCTGGACTTGACGCTTCTAGGGCTGGGAGTGACAAAGGTATTTCCCTTGATGGCCTTTGGCCTGTGCGCCATGGTGGGCACGGGCATCCTCCGGGAATGGACCCGGGGGACCAGGGCCCGTCACCGAAAGGGAGAGAGCTATCCGTTGGCCTTCTGCAAACTGCTTGCTGCCAACAGACCCCGATACGGGGGATACGTGGTGCACCTGGCCGTGGTGATGATGGCCCTGGCCATCATCGGCACTTACTTCTTCGATACTCAGCGGGACGTAGTGCTGTCACCCGGAGAGCAGGTGACCGTAGGGGGTTACCAGATCACCTATATCGATGCCCAGCAAATCCAGCATCCGGACCACCTCCAGTCGGTGGCCACGGTGGTGGTGGAAAGAGACGGCAAATCCCTGGGCACCTATTCACCCTGGCAGGACTTCTATCCAAGCTTCAGCCTGAGGCCGGCTCGGGCCGCCATCAGGTCCACCCCTATAGAGGACCTCTACATCATCCCCAACGACTTTTTCCAGGACGGCAGCGTAGGCTTCCGCATTCTGATAAACCCCCTGGTGATGTGGATGTGGATCGCCGGGCCGGTCCTGGTCCTGGGAACCGTTATCGCCCTATGGCCCCAGCGGAAGCGGGCCCTCACCCGAGAAGCTATCCCACAGGTTCTTCGCCCCACCTACGCCCCGGCTGTGGAGTGACCAGGAGGAGACCTTGGTTATCGCCATCGGCATTCTACTTTCCTTAGTGTGCCTGGTCATCGTGGCCATCCCCTTCCTCAGGCACAGGCACTCCCTACAGCCGGTCAACCCACTGGATATGATCGAAGAGCTTGCTCGTGGCCGCCAGCAGATCTACCAGGAGCTTATGACCCTGAAAGAGAGCCACCAGTTGGGCAACGTCCCGGAGGCCGAGTTCCAGGCCCTATCCATGAACCTGAGAAGGAGAGCGGCGGAGAACCTGTGGTTGCAGAAGCGATGGGAAGAGCGGCTAGACTCCCTGGACGAAGCCATAGAGGGACAGGTGCTGGCCTTACGCGAGGCGATAAAGGAACGGACCCGGACCGTGACCTGTCCCGAGTGCGATGCTGCGGCTCCAGCCACCGAGTCCAGCTGCCCGGTCTGCGGGACGCCCCTGACGCCCCGCCAAGCTGTATTGTCTGGCCGGGGAGAGGCAGGGTGAAAAGAGCCTTTCTGCTGCCTGTGCTGGCCCTGGTCCTGGGTCTGGGGGTGCTGGCCCTGGGCCCGTCGCAGGCTTCAGCCGACTCTCACGATCTCGTCGAAGGACAGGTGACCAACAGTACTCCGGGAGCGACGGTCCCCATCGACCTCGGGGTGATTCTCATCGTCTTTCAGGGCGATGCCTCCATCGATCAGTTCATCACCTTTACGGATTCAGAGGGCGGGTTCAGATTCGGCAATGTGCCCCTGGGCCCAGGCCTCACTTACGTAGTCAGCGTCGAGCACCAGGGGGCTATTTACCAGGCCGAGGCATCCCCCGGCCCGGGCGCGTCCACCGGCCTGGAGATATACGAAAGCTCCTCTTTGGACGAGTCTATAGTGGTGCTGGACGACACCATAATGCTGACCCGTGGCGATGATGAGTTCGCCGAGCTGCTGGTCCGACAGGTGGTCCGGGTCCGCAACGATGGACAGCGCACCTTCGTCCCCGCCTTTGGAGAAGACGGCCAGGGGGTCATGAGTTTCCTTCGTTTCTCCCTGCCCATCGGGTATCAGGACCTGACCGTGAGAAGCGACCTCCTGGGCGGCCAAATCATACCAATCGATCGGGGGGTGGGTATAACCGCGCCCCTCCCCCCGGGCATACACGCCCTGGTGCTGGCCTATACAGTGCCCTACGAAGGGACAACTCTGGTCTTCGAGCCGTTGTATCCCTTCGGTGCGGAGCTGGTCAGGGTACTCATCAGGGAGGACGTGGGAAGGCTCATAGGGTCAGACCTGGTGGAGAAGGCCCCCATCAGCGTGAGCGGCAACGATTTCAAGGTATACGAAATATCGGACATAGCCGCGGAAGATAGGGTAACCCTCGGCTTCACAGACCTGCCCCAGGCCTCCTGGGCCCAGCGGGTGTGGAACGCCATCAGCAACGAGTGGGAGCTGACCATGGTGATACCCGGAGTTACGGCGATTTTGTTGCTGGTCCTGTTGGCCTACGCCTGGAGGCTCCGCCACCGAAGGCCCCAGGCCGTGGCCCCTGAGACCCTCACCAAGAATATTCAGCGGCAGCCCGCTCAGTTAAAGCTGGTGGAAGCCATAGCCCGGCTGGACGAGGAGATGAGTCAGGGAGAGGTCTCAGAGGAAGAGTACGAAGCCCAGCGTCTGGACCTGAAGCAGGCCCTCATGAGGCTGGCCCTAAGAGACGCTAGGTCTGTGTGACGCAATAAGGCCAGAGGGCCCTAGACATGGCTGAAAGAGAACCCTGCTTTGTGGGACCTATTCGATATTCTGAATGTAGCAGTTCGTTGGATCCACGCGGCCTCCGCCGTGCTGTGGATAGGAGGGAGCATCTTCTTTCTGGTTGCCCTCAGACCCGCATTGCGAGATGCAGAAAAGAGAGAACCTTCAATAAGCAGGCTCATACCGTCCCTGGTGACGGCCCACTTCCGAGAGTGGGTCCACCTGAGCATGGTGGCGCTCCTGATCAGCGGGGCCATCCTGACCTTCGACAGGCTGACGGAACCTTCCACCTCGCCGGCCTACGTCGGGACGCTGGTCGCCAAGATCGCGTTATCCTTCTGGCTCTTTGCAATAGGCACCGCTACCTACAGGAAAAAGGTGATAGAGCGAGCGGCCGTCGAGGAGCGCGTGGGAACGGGTCGAAGCGATACCAGCAGCCTTTACCGGTGGCTCAGGCCCCTGGCCTCGCCTTCGATGGTAGTGTATGGCGGCCTCGTAGTGGTGCTGCTCAGCGACATCCTGAAGATAGTCTTCGAAAAGGGCATATCCTAACCTCACCCAGCCGTTTAATAAGCCCTATAAAGCAGGAAGTGCAGAGGGGCGGAGCCCCCGTTCGTGGTGAGCTTGTCGAATCATGCCGGGGGTTTGTCCCCATTCCTGGCCAGGCCTGTCCTGAGTCCCATCGAAGGGATGGTCGAAGGTTGTTATTAAACACTCTCACCTCACCTTTCTTGAATAGGCCGCCGAAAACCACTATGATTGGTTAGTGACGGCAATCACCAACGGAAGCAATGGGAAAATACCTGTGGAACACCCAGCCATAGAGGCACGGGGCCTTAGCCGTAGCTATGGGCGGGTGAAGGCCATATCAAACCTGGGACTAACCATCGCCCCTGGCGAGAAGGTGGTGCTCATAGGGCCCAACGGCTCAGGGAAGACCACTCTCATCAAGCTCCTCTCCACACTTATAAGACCCACCTCCGGCACGCTGAAACTCTTCGGCAAAGACACCGCCTCCCATGGGGCCCAGCTCAGGCGAAGGGTGGGCGTCCTCCTCCACGAACCGTTGCTCTACAACCGCCTGACCGCCCTGGAGAACCTGCAGTTCTACTCCAAGATGTTTAACGTCCCCAACGAAGACCAGCGGATATGGGAGCTGGCAGAGGAGATGGAGATAGGCGGCCTCCTCAAGACCAGGGTGGATTCCCTCTCTCACGGCCAGCGAAAACGGGTGTCGATCCTACGAGCCTTGCTCCACGATCCCTCCATCCTCCTTCTGGACGAGCCCGATGCGGGCCTGGACCAGACCGCAGTCCAAGGGCTGGTGAAGCTGGTCTCACGAAACGGCAGGACGGTGGTCATGTCTACCCACAATCTGGAGAGCGGCCTCAGTATGGCGCAGCGGGTGATAGTCCTCAAGAAGGGGAAAGTGATCATGGACGTGGACAGGGAGGTCCTGGACCGGGCCGACCTGGGGTATGAGGCCCTGGTAACGGGATGAGGGTGTAGAAGTGTCTTACTGGCGGTCGGTTGCGACCATAGTTCGGAAAGACCTCCTGGTCGAGTTGCGGGGCAAGGAGATAATCCTCTCCGTAAGCTTCTTCGTTTTCCTGATGGTCTTCATCTTCAACTTCGCCTTCAAGCCCGGCACGATTCCCCTGGAGGTGATGACCCCCGGGGTCCTGTGGTTCACCTTCCTGTTCGCCGGGATGCTCAGCTTCCAGCGGGTGGTCTCCACCGAACAGGAGAACGGCTGCCTCGATGGGCTGATGCTGTGCCCCCACGGCAGGGACGTAATATTCGTCTCCAAGACCATCAGCAGCTTCCTCTTCGTCCTGGCGGTCGAGGTGATATCACTGCCCTTCTTCGCCGTGGTCTTCAACCTATCGTTTTTCCCAGTCGAGCTGTTGCTGATCATTCCCCTGGCTACCCTGGGGATATCTATAATTGGGACCCTCCTTGCGGCCCTCTCCATGAACACCCGGCTCCGAGAGGTGATGCTGCCCATTCTGCTGATACCCCTGGTGGTCCCGGTGGTCATCGCCGCCGTAGAATCGACCGGCAATGCCCTGAGCGGGGAGGGCTGGGCAGCCGTTCAGCCCTGGATTTGGGTCATGGTGATATTCGACATAGTCTTCCTGGTCATCGGCCTGCTCACCTTCGAGCATGTCATCGAGGAATAAGGGCCTGAGATGAACGAAGCCAAGCCGATAAAGGCCGAGTCCACCAGATCGATCATGCCCAGGCTCACCTGGCTGGATGGGCTTTTCTGGGTCACCGCCGTCGCCATCTTCGTAGACCTCTACCTGATCTTCCTCTGGGTGCCCAAGGAGGCAATTCAGGGCAACGTGCAGCGGATCTTCTACTTTCACGTGCCCGCCGCCTGGATAGCCTATCTAGCCTTCTTCCTGGTGTTCCTGTTCGGCATCTTTCATCTTCGGACCAGGAAGCCCAGGTGGGACCACTACGCATATTCAGCGGCGGAGCTCGGGGTGGTGTTCACCTCGGTCACCCTCGTCACCGGCATAATCTGGGCCAAGCCAATCTTCGGGGTATGGTGGGTTTGGGACGCCAGGCTAACCACCACGGCCCTCCTCTGGCTCGTCTACGTAGGATACCTGATGGTGGGAGCATATGCCGTCAGCGAGGATAAGGCCTCACGCCTCAGGTCTGCGGTGGGTATCCTCGGCTTCGCCGTGGTGCCCATAAACTTCCTATCCGTTAGCCTCTGGGACACGGTCCACATCGAGCCTGTAGTGGCCGGTGATGATGCTCTCCTCAACGCTGATATGAAGTTCACTCTATTCTTTAGCCTGGCCACCTTTACCGCTCTCTTTATCTTCCTGCTGGTCGTCAGGATCATGCTGAGGGAGAGCGAGGCGGCCGTGGAGGAGCTGGACCAGGAAGTAGAAGCGGCGCAGAGTTGACTAAAATTCATTATGCTGACTTCAGCACCAAGGAGAATACAAATCCAGTTCGCTCGTGGTGAGCGTATCTAATCGTTTCAATTATCATGGAAGACAATTTCGGGTATCTGTTAGCAGGTTTCAGCATAGGATGGGCGTTGTTCATGGGCCTGGCCTACTGGACCTACCGGAAGGTGATGAGGGTCCGGCAGGACATCGACGATCTGAAACGGGCCAGGAACCCCCGCCCCGAGGATGGCTGACCGAGATATGGCTGGAGAGCAGCAGGTCGACGCGGCCATCGAGGTCTACAATCCCTGGCTCACCCCCAGGAAGAAGCTGATCGCCGGCGGCATCGTGCTGGCGGTGGCCTTCGCATCCATCATCTACGTCGTCACCGTGAACACGGGCCAGTTCTTCCTGGACGTCAGCGAGGTGCAGCAGAAGGGGTCTCTCCTATTTGGCAAGGATATCAGGGTCAACGGGATCGTGGTGCCCGGCTCCATCGTCTATGGAGAGGAAAAGGGCGTCTCCTTCCAGGTCCTGGATACCAAGAAGAAGTCCGGCCCGCCCCTGGATGTGGTCTTTCCGGGAGTGCCACCGGGGCAGTTCGACGTGCCTTCCGTGGAGGTGGTCCTGGAGGGACGGCTGGAGGCGGACAAGGTTTTCCACCTAACCAGCATCATCACCCGGGAGTCTCGTAAGTACATCCCCATCACAGAAGAGTGACCCTGGCCCTCTGCTCCCTTCTTCACCTCCTCCCCCGTTCTTGACCTTCAATACCGGGCCTCAGCCGCCAACACCAGACCAGAAAGGGCGATAGCGTCATGAAAGCAGTCCAGCTCACCACCAGCGGCGATTACTTTTCCCACTATCTGATAGACGACCACGAGACGTGGCAGAAGGAGGTGCGCATCCACGAAGGGCTGAGCCTGGAGCGGTTCCAGTACCGGGATATCCCTGTGCCGGCGCCGGGCCCCGGTGATGTCCTGGTGGAGGTGAGGGGCTGCGGCCTGAACCATCTGGACGCCTGGGCCGCCAAGGCGCCGCCCTCCAACAAGCGCTCTGAGCCCGTAACCCCCGGCGCCGATATCGCGGGGGTGGTGAAGGGGGTGGGCGAGGAGGTGACGGGGGTAAAGCCGGGGGACCGGGTCCTCATCCATCCCTCGGTCTCGTGTCTCGACTGTGACTTCTGCCTTACGGGCAGGGACAATCTGTGTCAGTCCAAGGACGGATTCGGCGGGTCTCGGGACGGGGGCCTGGCGGAGTACACCCTGGCCCCCAAATGGTGCGTCATACCCCTGCCCGATACCATCTCTCTCATCGATGCGGCCTCCCTGCCAATAGTCTTCATCACCACCTGGCACATGCTGGTGGCCAGGGCCCGGGTGCAGCCCGGGGACACGGTGCTGGTCAACGCAGCCGGCAGCGGTGTGGGCATAGCGGCGATACAGATAGCCAAGCTGTTCCACGCCAGGGTAATAGCCAGTGCCGGCTCCGAGCCCAAGCTGGAGAAGGCCCGAAGCCTCGGGGCCGACGAGGTGATCAACTACACCACCCATTCCCTTCACGACGAGGCGATGCGCCTCTCCAATGGGCGGGGGTTGGACATCGTCATCGATAGCCTATCCGGAGACCTGGCAGAGCAGAGCATCGAGGCTCTGGCCCCCGGGGGCCGTTTCGTCAACTGCGGCTGCACCCTGGGCAACTGGGCCCGGGTCAACGTGGCCCGGCTGCTTTTCAAGGAGGCATCGGTCATGGGGTCCGTCATGGGCACCAAGCGGGAGATGATGCGGGTGGTGGACCTGGTGGGGGAGGGCAAGCTCAAGGCCGTGGTGGACAGGGTCTTCCCCCTGTCCCAGACCCGAGAGGCGGTGGCTTACCTGGCTGACCGGAAGCAGTTCGGCAAGGTGATGGTGGTGCCCGACGCCCATTACCCGTCTGTCGAGGGATACTCCACCCTCTAGCAGGCGAATAGAGAATTGGTTGGGGTGCAGTGAATGCACCCGCCCGCCCTTCGACAAGCTCAGGGTGAACGGAATATTAACCGCTCGTGGTGAGCCTGTCGAACCATGAGCGGGAGCAGTGGTCAGTTTATTGGGTTGATGACCATCTGCCCCCTTAGAGATCTTCCATTCAGATGATGTCAACAGAGCCGGATGGGGACTACCCCCCAGCAACTTCGGCGGTGGAGGGCAGGTTAAAAGCGGGCATCACCTCTCTGTCGCTGCTTCGAATTGCCCCCTGCTCAGACCAGTTTGTCGAAGAATAGACGCT
>JACZVB010000045.1 GCA_022572865.1 Chloroflexota bacterium
CTCATTGGCTAGGCCCTTTCAAATAAAGGTCGCGTAGAGAGGGGTGTGCAGTCCCGGCATGTCCCGATACTCGGGACTTGTCGGGATTACCGGGGGTCTGGGGGTGTCCCCCAGGCATCAATTCCTACCCCCTTCCTGGCCAGGAAGGGGGCCAGGGGGATGGTCGAAACAGCTAGTCTGCACCGTCTTTTGCCTTCTGCTGAAGCTCGTACAGCTTGGTGATGGCCTCCAGAGGGGTCATGGAGGAGACGTCAATCTCCATCAGCTCGTCCAGGGCCTGAGGCCTGGCCTGGAACATGGAGAGCTGCTCCTGGGGCGGGGCTTTGGCACTGCTCGGAGCGGTGCCTTTGCTGTTGCGATGGCTGTTGGCCTCCAGTTGCTGCAACACCTCTCGGGCCCGGTTGATCACGGGCCGGGGGAGCCCCGCGAGCTGGGCCACGTGGATGCCGTAGCTCTTATCGGCGCCCCCGGGCACCACCTTGTAGAGGAATATCGCCTTGCCCTCCTCCTCGGCCACCGACACGTTGTAGTTCACTATCCTGGGCAGCACCTTGGCCAGCTCCACCAGCTCGTGGTAGTGGGTGGCGAAGATGGTCTTGGAGGCCACCCGGGAGTCGTTGTGTATATACTCCACCACCGCCTGGGCTATGGAGAGGCCGTCGTAGGTGCTGGTGCCCCTGCCTATCTCGTCAAGCACGATGAGGGACCGGGGAGTAGCCTGATGGAGGATGCCGGCCGTCTCCAGCATCTCCACCATAAAGGTGGAGCGGCCCGTGGCCAGGTCGTCTTGCAGGCCAACCCGGGTGAATATCCGGTCCACCAGGCCGATTCGCGCGGAATCGGCAGGCACAAAACTGCCCATCTGGGCCAGCAGCACTATGAGGGCCACCTGTCTCAGGTAGGTGGACTTGCCCGACATATTGGGCCCCGTGAGCACCACGATCTGGCTGCTACCGTTGGACATCTGGGTATCGTTGGGAACGAAGCGCCCTTCCCCCACCACCCGCTCCACCACCGGGTGACGGCCGCCGGATATGGTGATCTCGTCCCCCTCAGTCAACTTAGGGCGGACATAGCCGTGGAGGGCGGCCACTTCGGCCAGGGAAGAGAAGATGTCCACCCGGGCCACCGCCTCTGCCAGGGACCGCACCTTCTCCGAGCCGGCTGCCACCTGGCTGCACAGCTGGCGAAATATGGAGGTCTCCAGCACCTCGACCTTCTCTTGAGCATCGAGGATCAGCGATTCGTACTTCTTCAACTCCTCGGTCACGTACCGCTCGCCGTTGACCAGGGTCTGCTTTCTTATGTAGCTATCGGGGACACGGGAGAGGTTGGATTTGCTCACCTCCACGTAGTAGCCAAACACCTTGTTATACCCCACCCTGAGGGTCCTGATACCTGTCCTCTGTCGCTCCTTCTTCTCCAGGCCGGCAATGTAGTCCCGGGCACTGGCCGACGCCGTCCTCACCTGGTCCAGGTCATCGTTGAAGCCGGGGCGCACCACCCCTCCCTCCCCCACCGACGTCGAGGGGTCGTCCACCAGGACCCGAGCGATGAGGCCCGCCACCTCTCCACAGTCGGGGATGCTCTCCACCAGCCACGAGATCGTATCCTTACCTACCCGATCAAGGAGCTCCCGGAGCCCGGGCCCCAGGCCAAGCCCCCTTTTCAGCGCGATCAGCTCCTTGGGATTGGCGATCCCCCTCTGGACCCGGACGATCATCCGCTCCAGGTCTCCCACCTGCCCCAGGAGCTTGATTGTCCTGGCCCGGGTGATGGCATCCGTATGGAAGGCCTCCACAGCATCCTGCCGGCGCTCCAGCTCTTTTATGTCGAGCAGAGGCTGGCCAAGCCACCTCTTCAACAGGCGTCCTCCCATGGGTGTCCGGGTGAGATCGATCACCGAGAGAAGGGAGCTCTCCACCTCTCCGCTCCATGCGTTTCGGAAAAGCTCCAGGTTCCGCCGGGTCTGGGGGTCGACGGTCATGTATGCGTTTAGGGAATAGGTGGAGATGCGGTTCAGAAGGCCCAGGGAGGATTTCTGGGTAGCGATCAGGTACTCCAGCACCCCCGCCGCGGCCCGGATAGCCAGGGGCAGTCCCTCGCATCCGAAGGGTTCCAGGCTGGTGGCCTGGAAGTGGTCCAGGAGGAGCCGTCGCGCCTCCTGAAGGTCCGCCGCAACCCCGTGCATGGGGGTGACCGGGGCTGCGGCCCACGACTCGGGCGGCTCCAGGCCCTGGGGAAGGAGAAGCTCCGAGGGACTCACGCGCTCCAGCTCCGAGGCCACCTCTTCGGAGGCGACCTGGGCTACCCTGAACTCCCCGGTGCTGATGTCTACGTAGGCGATCCCCGCCTCGTCGCCCTCGGGCACCAGCGCGACCAGATAGTTGTTTGCCTTCTGCTCCAGCAGGCCGGGCTCAACCACGGTGCCCGGGGTCACGACCCTGACCACCTGGCGCTCCACCAGGCCCTTGGCCAGAGAGGGATCCCCAATCTGCTCGCATATGGCTACCTTGTACCCCCGCTTTACCAGCCTGGCCAGATAGCCGTCCAGGGCGTGATACGGGATGCCGGCCATGGGGTACCGCTTCCCCCGGCCCATCTCCCGGGAGGTCAGGGTGATGCCCAGCTCCCTGGATGCGATATGGGCGTCCTCATCGAAGGTCTCGTAGAAGTCGCCGAGGCGGAAGAAGACGAGGACATCGGGGTACTGCCGCTTGATGCTGAGGTACTGTCGGCGGACGGGTGTGGTGCCCACTCAGGACTCCTTTCCGCCATTTTACCGAAACGCGCCTCTACAATAAAGGCTCTGAGCAGGGGTCAAGGGACTGTTTTGATCGTTTAGTGCGATCTGTGCACGAATGCGGCTGTGCGATCACCCTGCTCCCGCAGCTACCAGCTTGGCCGCCCTGGCCCGGGCCCTGTTGAGGAATGCCGGGTCCCACGCGGAGTCGGCGGGGGCGTGGTAGAGGGTGCTGACAAGGACCCGGGTCTGAGGGTAGGCCAGCATGATTATCCCGACGGGGGAATCGGGGCTGACCCTGGCCCTTGCGGTCACCGACCCTCGCTTCGAGACCACCTCTATCTCATCGCCATCCGCCAGGTCCAGGGCAGCGGCATCGTCTCGATTGAGGGTGGCGATCACCTGGCCCTCCAGCTCCAGCACTCCCTTCACCTCCCGGAAAGTGGAGGCCATTACCAGCAACGGGTACTCCGCGTCTGCTTGCGCGGGGGCTGGTTGGAAGTCCAGGGGTTTCAGCAGCCCCTTGCCCCTCCCGATATTTCGGGATTCGGCATGAAGGATGGGGGTGCCGGGGTGGTCGAGGGAGGGGCAGGGCCACTGGAGGCCTTTCACCCCCAGCCTGTTGTGCCTGATGCCCCCGTATATGGGCACCAGGGAGGCGATCTCCTCCATCACCTTGTGCGGGCCCTCGTAATCGAAGCCGGAGGACCCAATTCTCCGGGCCAGATCACAGATGATCTGGCATCCGGACCTGGAATCGCCCAGGGGTTCGATCACCCTGTTGACCCTCTGGACCCGGCGCTCGGCATTTGTGAAGGTGCCATCCTTCTCGGCGAAGGTGGCCGCCGGCAGCACCACGTCGGCACATTTTGCGGCCTCGGTGAGGAATAGGTCCTGGACTACCAGGAACTCCAGGTTTTTCAGGGCCTCAGGGTCGGGGGACTCGTCCACCCGCTGGGTATCGGCGACGATGAGCAGGGCCTTCAGGCTGCCATCCCTTGCTCCCTGCATCATCTCGTCGTAGCCGGCGCCGGGCTCGGAGGGCAGGCTGACGCCCCAGGCCTTTTCGAAGGCCTCAGCCCCCTGGGCCAACGAGACGTATCCCGGAAGCGTATTGGGGATACATCCCATGTCTGCCGCTCCCTGGCTGTTGGCATCGGCCCTTAAAGGGTTTACCCCCGAGGCCGGTACGCCCAGGTTGCCGGTGAGCATTGCCAGGTCCGCCAGGGCCTTCGCGATCTCGGGGCCGGCGTTCTGAGCGGAGGAGCCCGTGGCGTAGAAGATGGCCGCGGGGCTCTGTGTCCCATAGGCCCGGGCCGCCTCCACCAGCCGTCCCTTGTCCACGCCCGTAGCCTCTTCGACCTGGTCCAGGGAGAACCGCTCCAAGGATTCTTTAAGCTGGTCCAAGCCCTCGCATTTCTGGGATAGGAACTCCTGGTCAAGCAGGCCTTCGTCCACGATGATCTTGGCCATTCCCGCAAGGAGAAGGGCCTCGGCACCCGGCCTGGGCCGGAGCCACTGAGTAGCCAGGAGGGCCAGCTCCGTCTCCACGGGGTCGACGACTATTAGGGTGGCTCCCCTATTTAACGCCTCCTTGACCTGGATGGCGGCCACGGGGTGATCGGAGGTCATGTCGCTGCCCACCACCAGCAGGCACTTGGCATCCACCATCTCTCGGAAGCCGTTGGTCATGGCCGCGGCACCCAGCATCTCGCCCAGGGGCGCAACGCTGTCCGAAGGGCAGGTGCCATCCCGGTGATCGATGTTGTTGGAGGCCATGACTCCTCGGACGAATTTCTGAAGCAGATAGCACTCCTCGTTGGTGGCCCGTGTGGAGGCGATGGCCCCGAAGCCCGGGCCTTTGTACTGGGACAGCCTCTCTGCGACGAGGCTAAGGGCCTCCTCCCACGAGGCCTCTACCAGCGCTCCCTCTTTTCTGATGAGGGGGGTGGTGAGGCGCTGGTCGCCGTGGATGAAGAGATATCCAAACTTCCCCTTGGCGCAGGAATTGCCCCTGTTCACCGGCCCGCTCAGATCGGCGATGGAGCGCACCACCTTCTCCCCCTTGACCAGCAGCTCTAGCTGGCACCCGACGCTGCAGTGGGAGCAGATGGTCGTTACAGAGCGCTCGGGGGCTCCAGACCACTTGTGGTCCTTCTCGGTGATGGCGCCCACGGGGCACACGTCCACGCAGGCCCCGCAGAAGGTGCATCCCGAGTCGGACAGCGAGCCCCCCAGGGATGTGCCTATGAGGGTCTTGTCCCCCCTCTCAATGAAGGTTATGGCATCGACCCCCTCGATCTCATTGCAGGCACGCACACAGCGACCACAGACGATACACAGGTTCATATCGTGGTCGATGAACGGGTTGGAGGTATCTAAGGGGAGGTTCCTGTATTCGTAGGCCAGGTCGGAGTCATTCATCTGGAGGTGGAAGACCACGTCCTGGAGCTCGCATCGCTCGTTCTGGGGGCAGAGGACGCACCTGTCCACGACGTTGGCGTGGCGCAGGCATATGTCCTGGGGCCCGCAGTGGTCTATTCGAGGGCAGGTGAGGCAGCCGTGGGGATGCTCCGACAGGATCATATCCATGATGTCGTGGCGGATCTGGTCCACTTCCGGGCCCTTAGTGGTGACCACCATGCCGTCCGTAGCCGCGGTTGTGCAGGAGGCGGGGGTGCCCCTCATGTTCTCGATCTGCACCACGCACATTCGACAGGCGCCAAAGGCCTTGAGGGTGGGGTGCCAGCAGAGATAGGGGATGTAGATCCCGGCCTCCCTGGCCGCCTCTATGACCGACTGGTCCTTTCTCGCCTTTATTTCTTGCCCATCAACGGTGAGTGTGATCTCATCCACGGCTGAATCCTCAGTTCTAGGGGGCCAGGGCCCGGCAGCGTCCTGCTGGGCAACGCTTGTCGATGATATGGGCCTTAAGCTCTTCCTCAAAGTATTTCACGGCGGAATTGATGGGGTTTACGGAGAGCTGCCCGTGTCCGCAGAGGGAGGTGAGAAGGGTAGCGCCCATGGCCTGCATCCTCTCCACATCGCCCTCCTTCGCCTTGCCCAGGGTCATGTTTCTGAGCATGTCCAGGATGTGCTTCGTGCCCAGGCGGCAGGGAAAGCACTTGCCACAGGACTCCTCGTTATTGAAATCGGCCAGGACCATGGCCATCTCCACGGCACAGGAGTTCTCATCGCCTACGATTATCCCACCGGAGCCCAGGATAGCGCCCTTGGAGGCCATCTCGTCGAAGTCCAGGATGACGTCCAGTTCAGAGGGGCCGAGGAACCCGCCCAGGGGTCCGCCGGTCTGCAGCAGCTTGATCTCCTTGCCGGGGCTGACCCCGCCGGCGATATCGTCGATGACCTGGCGCAGGGTTATACCGAAGGGCACCTCCGCCATCTGCGGCCTGGCGACATTGCCCGTCAGGCAAACGATAGCCGTTCCCTTGCTCTTTTCCGTCCCGATGCCCGCATACCAGTCGCCTCCCCTGGCCAGAATCTCGGGGACATAGGCGTAGGTTTTCACGTTATTGATGTTGCTGGGCTTGCCCCACAGGCCCACCTGGGCAGGGAAGGGAGGTCGATAACGGGGCATGGCCCTCTTCCCCTCAATCGACTCCATCAGGGCCGTCTCCTCCCCCGAGACGTAGGACTCGCCGGTCAGGGAGACGACTATATCGAAGCTGAAATCGGACCCCAATATCCGGTCGCCCAGGAGCCCGTATTCCTTAGCCTGGTCGATGGCGACCTGGGTGCGTCTGATGACCTCCCTATGCACGCACCTTATGAACACGTAGCCCTTGGGCGCTCCCGTAACGTAGCCGGCGATGGTCATCCCTTCCAGAACGGTCTGAGGGTCGCTCTCCAGGAGGCCCTTGTCGTTGAAGGCGCCAGGGTCACCCTCTTCGGCGTTGCACAGGATATATTTCATCGGCCCCGGGGCCCCTGCCAGGAACTTCCACTTCATGGCGGCGGGGAAGGCCGCCCCACCCCGGCCCCGCAACCCCGACTTGGTCACCTCCTCCAACGCCTCTTCCGGCGTCAGCTCGGAGAGGCACCGGGCCAGGCCCGAGTATCCACCGTTGGCGAGGTAGTGGTCGATCTCGCAGGGGTCGATGATACCGCAGTTGCGCATAGCCACCCGGACCTGAGGCTTGAGGTCGGGCAGATCGAAGAGACTGGGGATGCCATCTACGGCGCCATCTCCGAGGGTGCCATGGGCCAGGTCGGGCCGTGGGTCATCTTTGACCAGATAGTCTTCGACCAGCTGGCGGGCCGTATCCGGGGTAACGTTGCTGTAGGAGATTCGCGGCCGGCCTGGTTTGATTATGTCGACCAACACCTCGGCGTAGCACAGGCCGATACACCCGACCTGGTGGACCTCAGCCTCGATGCCCGCCCGGGACAGGGCTTCACCAAGGGCCTCCAGCACTTGCAAGCCTCCGGCGGCCCTCCCGCAGGTCGCCGTTCCCACCAGGATTCTCGGTGGCTCGCCCTTCATCAGGGCTTCCCAACCGGTCCTGGCCTTTGCCTGCAGGTCTGAGAAGGTAGTGGTCATTATCCTTGGTGGCCGTTGGCCTCTCTTATCAGGTTGACAGCCCGGTCCGGCGAAAGTCTTCCGTAGATCTTGTCATCTATGAGCATCACGGGCCCGTGGGCGCATGCGGCGGCGCAGGAGGACCGCTTCCAGGAGAACCTGGAATCGGAGGTGGTGCCCTCCTCTTCCAGCTGGAGCTCTTCCTTCACCGCCTGAATGATATCCGACGCGCCCTGAAGGTGGCAGGAGGAACCCCAGCATATCTCGATGGTGTGCTCCCCAGGCGGGGAGAAGCGGAAGTGGGTGTAGAAGGTGGCCACTCCATAGGCCTCGTTGACCGAGGCGCCGGTGAAGTCGGCGATCGCGGATATGGACTCAGGAGGCAGGTAGCCCAGCTCCTCCTGGACCTGGATGAGGGAAGAGAGGACCGTCACCTCTTCCTTGACCTGTTGGTTCAGGGCTTTGTTGATTCTGTCTTTTACTGAGGCCAAGAGCGTTAAGTGCAGTCGTGATTTTAGTAACTAAGGGCTCGGGGCATATTATGCCTTAGGGCAGGCCTCGATTCAAGCGCCCCGATGGTTACCAGGGGTCTTTGCCTGGAACCCTCATCCAGAAGATTGTTCGGCCCGCTCCTTTAATGCCTGATTCATCTCCTGAATACCGAGGTGTGCCTTCGCCGCGAGTCCCGGGAGGCGATGAGGTAAGATGAACACCCGAGGTCGTCGTGAAGGAACTGCTTGAAATACATGCCCTCTTCTCTCCTTCCCTATCCCCGTTTACTTCCCAGAAGCTATAGATCACGAATTCGCTGCGGGACGAGCCGGATGGAGAGTTGCATCCCTTTGCAGAAGGATGCGTCGTGCCACCGCATTTCGCAGAAAGATCCCCATACCCAGACCCGCCATTACGATTATAGCCAGCATGCCACCACCGACTGCCATACCAAGGGCTGGGCCGGGACAGGTGCCTGCAATGGCCCAACCCGCCCCGAACAAAGCTCCCCCGTAAAGGTGTTTTCGTTCGACCTTGACACGGTTAAGTTGCAGTTCACCTCCTAGGGGCGTCTTCCAACTACGCCGCCGAAGC
>JACZVB010000417.1 GCA_022572865.1 Chloroflexota bacterium
GTTTTTGTAACGACTTCTAGCTGGGAGTGGAAAAACTCCAGGACCTCCTCATTGAAGAGCCCCGGCTGCTCTAGATGAGCACAGTGCCCCGCCCCGGGGATAATGGAGACCCGGCCCCCGGACATTGAGTCGCCCATCTGCCGGGCAAGGTCACAGTATTTGGTGTCCTCATCGCCCGCCATCAGCAGGACAGGTCGGGCCAGGGATTGGAGGCGGTCATACAGAGGTGGCTGGGCTCCGGCCCCCATCCCACGAACGCTGCCGGCCAGACCACGGGGCCGGTTCCGAAGCCTCTGCCTCCGCAATCCAGTCCGCGCCCCTTCCGGCAATCGACTCTGGCTTAGAAACAGGGGCAATCCCTCCCAGTAGTCCACGAACGCCTCAATCCCCCGCTCCTCGATCATACGGGCCAGGGCGTCATCACTCTCTACTCGCTTCCTGCGCTCCTTCTCATCCACTATTCCTCCAGAGGCCCCTTCGACAGCCAGGGCCTGGCACCGGTCGGGGGCCGTCAGGCCGAGGTATAGGCAGATGCGCCCTCCCATGGAATACCCCAGCCAGCCCGCCCGTTCGAGGCCCAGGGCGTCCAGCAGGGCGATCAGGTCCTGTGTGAACCTCTCCATCGAGTATCGAGACGGGTCCTCTGGAGCATCGGAATCGCCGTGGCCCAGCAGGTCCACCAGGACCAGGGTGAATCTCCCGGCAGCGGCCCGCACAAGGGAGTCCCAGGTCCTTAGGCTGCCCGTGAAACCGTGGAGGGCGACCAGCGCAGGCCCCTCGCCCGTGACCTCGACGTTTAGATTCACCCCGTTAACCAGCACCCGGGGCATGATTACCTCTTCTCCATGGCTCGCACAGCTTCCGACACACGGGTCCAGACCTGCTTATGCAGCTCGACGTTTCGGGCCCGGTCTCCCGGGACCTCTATTATCGCCGTCGAGGGCGATGCCAGGCCGCGGGACACCGCCTCCTCGAACTCGCCCCAGGAGGTGACCCTGGAGTACTCCAAGCCGTACATCTCGGCTGCGGGACCGAATTTCAGGCCGTGGGGCGTGCCGAAGAGCTCCTCAAACAGGTCGGAGTAGCCGGCCTGGGGCAGGAAGGAGAAGATACCGCCGCCGTCGTTGTTCACCACGATTATGGTGGCATTGATATCGTAACGATTCGCGGCCAGTAGACCGTTCATGTCGTGGTACAGGGACAGGTCCCCCAGAACCAGCACCAGCGGCTCGCCCGTACCGGCCCCCGCCCCCAGGGCGGTAGACACCACCCCGTCGATACCACTGGCCCCCCGGTTCGCCATGCACCTCACCGACTTGACCCCGGCCGGAAGGAAACCGTCCATGTCACGAACGGGCATGCTGTTCCCCGCGAACAAGACAGAACCCTCGGGCAGCAGGCCCCACAGCTGCGAGAAGACCTTCCCCTCGAACAGCTCGTCCATGCCCCCGAGGCTCTCTTTCACAGCCTCTCTCGCACTGTCCCGGAGCGACAACCAGCGTTCCAGCCATCCCGTGCCTTCGGACCCTTTACCCACTTCCGATGTCAGGCCTACGCAAAACTCCGTGGGATCGGCCTCCATGACATCGGTTGCAAGGTGGGATGGGTCGTGCCATCCACCGTCCCTCACCAGGATATGGCGGGAAGCCCGGCACGTCTCCAGGTACTGGCCCAGGACCCGTGAGGTCGGGGTAGCGCCGAATCGCAGCACGACCTCCGGCCTCAGGCGGTCGGCCAGTTCGGTGTCCCGCAGAAACAGGTCATAGTTGTCGATGACCGACTCCAGTCCATGAGTACCGCACCGGACCTGAGACAACGGGTCGGCCAGGACCGGATAGCCCAGGGCCCGGGCCGCCTTGGTCACCTCACGGGGGAAGCCCTGAGCCCTTTGGGGGCCGCATACGATGATGCCTCGCTCCACCCCGCTCAGCTCCGCTGAAAGCCTTTCCCCAAGGTCCCTTCCCGCCAGATTGGAAGACCGATGGATGCTGGTGAAGGGTCTCCCATCGGGGCGGTTAGCCAATATATGAGGGGCTTCCTCGTCGGAAAAGGTCGAGAAATCTTCCGGCACGTCCTCGG
>JACZVB010000418.1 GCA_022572865.1 Chloroflexota bacterium
TAAGGGAGAGGGGGAAAGAATATAAACCTGGGGGAATCCCCCAGACCCCCGCCAATCCCGACATGTGGGGATTAGAACCCCCATCTCTCTTTGTTCAGAGTGGCTTCGCAAGTGTTGTGTACCCAATTCTTAAAGAGGGAGGCGGGGAAGAATATAAGCCTGGTCCCGGCCTGTTCCGATACTCAGGGCCTGTCGGGACGACCTCACGACGACACTGGACCGAATGATACGCTGATCTTGGCTGCCAGGTAATGCCCCCTTGGGATTCTCCATGTTAAAGGGTTGCATTCGAGATCATTACTCCCTAGGCCTCGGGGGAAGATGCCACCAGGGCCTCGTAGTCCTGGGCGGTCATGAGCTTGTCCACCTCCGATGGATCGGACAGCTCCACCTTTATGATCCAGCCCTTGTCGTAGGGGTCCTCGTTGACGAGCTCGGGTTTTTCTTGAAGCTCCTTGTTCATCTCTATCACTCGTCCGCTGATGGGGGAGAAGAGCTCGGATACGGCTTTGGGGGACTCGATCTCGCCGAAGGTCTTGAGCTGCTCTACCTGGGAAAGGTCATCGGGAAGAAAGACGAAAACGATGTCCCCGAGCTGCTCCTGGGCATAGTCGGTAATGCCCACCACCCCTCTGTTGTCGGACTCCAGCTTCAGCCATTCGTGCTCTTTCGAATATTTACGGTCTGTGGGGTTCATGCTTCCTCTTTTACTGCGAAATAAGGTCTGGCCTTGCATCAAGGCGAGGCCTGCGGTAGAAGGGTAAGGATACTACCCTGGCCGCCACCTGGCGACCCCGAATATCGATGAGCAGAGGGGTATCTCTTGCGGCTTTTGATACGGGCACGTACCCCAGGCCCAGGCCCTTGGACAGGGTGGGCGAGTAGCCTCCGCTGGTCACCTCTCCGATAGCCTGGCCATCGCTGAGGATGGTGAAGCCATGCCTGGGGATGCCCCGTTCCACCATATCGAAACCTATTAGTTTTCTTTCGATCCCCTCACTTTTCGCGCGAAGGAGGGCCTCTTTGCCGGTATAAGGGCCCTTGTCCAGAACGACGAACCTACCCAGGCCCGCCTCGTAGGGGTTGACGGTGGTATCCATGTCGTTGCCCCACAGTCGAAGGGCGGCCTCGAGGCGGAGGCTGTCCCGGGCCACCAGGCCACAGGGGGTGACATCGACATCTAGAAGGGCCTGCCACAACTGTACGGCTCCCTGGGCCCCCACGATAAGCTCGACGCCGTCCTCTCCGGTATAGCCGGTGCGGGCGACCAGGGTTTTTTCGCCCAGGACTTCGACATAGGCGCAGGTGAAGAGGGGCAGGGAGCTGGCGTCGAGGTCGGCGATGCTCTTCAGCTTGTCGAGGGCCTGGGGCCCCTGGAGGGCGATCATAGCGGTCTGCGTGGTCTGGTCATCGATGCTCACTTTCGACAGTTGACGGGCCTGCTCCCGGAGAATGGAGATGACTGCCTTCCTGTTGGCGGCGTTGCAGACCACCAGGTAGCTATCAGTGTCCAGCCTGTAGACGATGAGATCGTCAATGATACCGCCGTCATCCTGACAGGCCATGCAGTACCGGGCGTGGGCGATATCGAGGGCCTGGAGGTCGGCGGTGACGACTCTATCGAGGAGGTCCCGGGCGTCGGGGCCTTTCAGGTAGAGGCGGCCCATGTGGGAGACGTCGAAGACGCCGGCCCCGGTGCGGACGGCGTGGTGCTCCCGGACGGTGCCGGCGTAACGGGCGGGCATCTCCCAGCCGGCGAAGGGGATCATGTGGGCGTCCAGGGCCCGGTGGGAGGGGTGGAGGGGTGTGTGCTTCAGGTCCTCTGGCATGGCGTAACCGGGGCATAGGATAGCATAAAATATGAATAGGGGGTTCAGCCTCCTTCGGCGGGCTCCCTTCGATGGAACTCAGGACAGGGCCCCTACTATCCTTCCCTTCTCTCTATAGGGATTGCCCCACCACCCCAGATTCTTCAGTCGCTGCGCTCCCTCAGAATGACAGGTAACTGGTCTCGTATGACTTGTCCCGATACTCGGGACTTGTAGCGTGGGCCCAGCAGACTAGCACCAAAGGTTCG
>JACZVB010000419.1 GCA_022572865.1 Chloroflexota bacterium
GTGAGAACAGTCGCCTATCAGCAAGCAGAGAGCGAGGCGGAGCCCTCGGCCATCGAGACCTTTAAGCTGCTCCTCAAGACCAGAAATGTACAGATAGTCCTTTTGCTGGCCTTCGCCTCGTTCTTCCTCAACCACGGCCTCACCCAGTGGCTGCCCACGGTTTTCACCGACCGGGGAATGAGCGACGCCCGGGCAGGGTACCTGGCCGCGATACCCATGCTGGTGGGGATTCCAGGGCTGCTGTCCATTCCCTACCTCCTGCACCACGGGCTGAGGGGCAAGGGACTGGTGGTGCTGATGATGACCAGCGCTCTGGCCATCCTGGGCCTGTTCAGCCTGGGCGGCCCGGCTCTCATCGGCACCCTGGTCGTCTCCGGCGTGTCCAATACAGCCATCATGCCGGTAATGACCCTGGTCCTTATGGAGACGCCGGGGGTGGGCCGGAGGCACATAGGGGCCGCTGCCGGTATCTTCTTCACTTTCGCGGAGGTGGGGGGATTCACGGGCCCCCTGTTCCTGGGCATCCTCCGAGACCTGACCGGTACCCTCACCTCGGGCCTAGTGATGCTGGCCGTGGTATCGGGTGTGGCCTCCCTGGCTGCTTTTCTTATCGTTGAGGGGCGGCAAGAGCGGTAAACGCGCGACCACATCTGGCATAGCCGGCATACGGACCCGCTGGAACGCGGTGTATAATCCACATGAAGGCTAAGGTTTGGAACCAAACCCCATCACCCTAGAAGGAGCCACCCATGAAATGGGCCTCGGCCATTTCAGAAGAGCCGTCCCTGAGAAACGCAGTAGAGCAGTGCGCACAGCAGGTGGCCTCCCAGCTCGGCGAGGAGGCTCCAGACATTTTGCTGGCCTTCGTATCCAGCAGCCACCGGGACGAATACGATGAGGTGCCCGGCCTCATATCCGATGCTGTAAGTGCCGGTCACCTGATTGGCTGCTCAGGGGGCGGCGTCATCGGCAACGGAGTCGAGGTGGAGAACCGGCCCGCCTTCGCCCTGACCGGCGCACACCTGCCGGGGGTCGATCTGAGCCTTTTCCACGTCGAGGAGGGCGACCTGCCCAGCCTGGACGACAGTCCCTCGGCCTGGGAGGACCTGGTACAGGTGTCGGCCCAGGACCATCCCCACTTTGTCGTCCTGCCAGACCCGTTCACCATTCGGGCCGATAGCCTCATCCTGGGCCTGGATTACGCCTTCAGCGACAGCGTAAAGATCGGCGGGCTGGCCAGCGGCGGGACGCGTCCCGGGACCAACGCCCTCTTCCTGGATGGAGAGGTCTATCGGTCGGGGGCCGTGGGCCTGGCCATGCACGGCAACATTCGGGTCGATACCATCGTGGCCCAGGGCTGCCGGCCCATCGGGCAGCCGCTGGTAGTCACCAAGTGCCATGACAATGTATTAGAGGAGTTGGACGAAGGAAAGCCCCTGGAGGTGCTGCGGCGGGTCTTTGACGGCTCCAACGAACACGATAGAGGCCTTATCAACACGGCTCTGCACGTAGGAGTGGTGATGGACCCCCTGAAGGCGGAGTTCGGGCCCGGGGACTTCCTCATTCGCAACGTCATGGGCCTCCATCAGGAGACCGGCGCCCTGGTTGTGGGAGAGATGCTAAGAGAGGGCCAGGTGGTGCAGTTTCACGTTCGAGATGCCCGCACCGCCGAGGAGGACCTGGATGTCCTGATTGACCGCTACGTGACGGAAAAGGACTCCGTCAATCCCTCCGGCGCCCTCCTCTTCTCCTGTCTCGGCAGGGGTGAAAACCTCTTCGGGCGGCCCAACCACGATAGCGACGCCTTTCTGGAAAAGGTATCCCGGGTGCCCCTGACCGGCTTCTTCTGCAACGGGGAGATAGGCCAGGTGGGGGGCACCACCTTCCTCCACGGCTTCACCAGTTCCTTCGCCATGTTCACCCCTTCCAACGACGAATAAGGCTAGAAGGGGGAGCGTACGTCGCCCAGGGCCTGCGGCCTTTCTTGATCCACGCCCATTAGCGGTTCCAATCCCGATATGTCCCGCGTATCGGGACATGTCTGGACCAAACTTCTTATGTCCCCCTCTCCCT
>JACZVB010000420.1 GCA_022572865.1 Chloroflexota bacterium
CCGGAACCCGGCTGGAAGGAAACCAATCCCCTGACTCCCGCTCCTCGCTATCACGCTCCGGATGGTGAGCTTAACGCCCTGGGGATTCAGCCCAACCCTTATCAGAAGCCCCATCCTCCAATCTGGCAGATGTCTGATTCCATTAAGTCCCATCACTTCGCCGGCACCCGAGGCATCGGCGCCATGGGCATGTCCCTCTCCATAGGCAAGATTAAAGAGGCCTGGTCTGCTTACAGAGAGGCTGCTTCCCAGGTCAAAAGCCGCCCCGCTCATGTTGATGATCCTTTGGCTGTGGTAAGACCGACCTACGTGGCCAAGACCATGGAAGAGGCTATCGCTGACGTACGGTGGGGAGCAAACCTTCTGGACGCCTCGGGGTCAGTCAGAGCGCTTAAGGCACGAGAGGCGGCCCTCACCGATGATGAGATGAGGGGAGACGATTCAGAACTGGATGCCTTGGAATTTCAACTCAGGCACGACCTGGTCTTAGTGGGTTCGCCAGATCACGTTGCAGACCAGATTGAGAGACTGCGGTCGGAGTTGAACTGTCAGCATCTAGTGCTGTTTCTTAATTTCCCGGGACTATCCTTTGAGAAGGTAATGCGCAGCCTGGACCTCTTTGGGGAACATGTGATGCCCCGTTTCCAAACGACGGGTGCATCCTTAGCCCATTAGCTATCGGGTCCCTGGGCCCTTTGCCTCTTTGCCGGGAGGCTGATCGGTCATTCAGGACCTCCCTCGGCCAGCCACCTTTTGACCAGGGCCACCTCAGTCTCGCGGTTCGCCACCTCGCCATCCAGGCGTGCGTCGAGGAGCGCCTTCAACATGCGGCCCATGCCGGGCCCCTGGGGCACTCCCAGCAATGTTAGCTCATGGCCGTCCAGAGAGGTCTTCACGTGCCTCAACTCGTCCAGGTACTGGACGATCATATCCCTTGTCGTCTGGCCCTTACATGCCAGGCTGAAAGCCGTTAGCGCTTCCGGAGCGAGGTTGTGGAGCATGGCATAAAGCTCCCGGGGTTTGAGGCCCGGGGCCCCGAGTCCTTTTTCCAGGGTCTTGAGTTTTATAAGGTCTGACAATACTCGAACCTGGTCACTGGCGTATCGATAGCCCTTGACCAGGTCCAGGGCATCCTCGGGGCTCATCCGATACAGGAGCAGGGCCAGATACACCTCTGGCGTGGCTGCCTGTGCTGCCGATCGGGCCTTGCGGAACATCTCCCCGGTCCAGCCGTCCGCCTTCAAGGAGGGGTGCATCGCTTTCAACACCCCCAGCTCATCGGCCCGGAGCAGCGCTCCCTCGGGGCGGCCTTCCTGGAGGAACAGCTGAAGCTCGTGTCTCAGCCTGTCCACACCCACCGTATCCAGGTAGGATAAGTCCCTGAGCAGATATCCTGCGGTAGCATCCTCTATCCTGAAACCCAGGCGTTGCTCGTAGCGGATGGCCCTCATGATGCGGGTGGCATCGTCGATGAAGCTCTTGGGATGAAGGACCCTGATCAGGCGTGCCTCCAGATCGGCGCGGCCGTCGAAGGGGTCGAGGAGGCTGCCCATATCGGGGGGGCTGAGGCAGACCGCCATGGAGTTGATGGTGAAGTCCCGGCGGGATAGGTCCCTATCGATGGAGCCGGGTCTCACCTGGGGTAGGGCCCCGGGGCGAGAGTAGACCTCGGAACGGGCGGTGGCGAGGTCGATGGTCAGGTCGCCGCTGCGGTACTTGGCGGTGCCGAACCGGGGATGTGAGACCACCTCTCCTCCATGATCCCCGGCCAGGGACCGGGCCAGGGCCATCGCATCCCCCTCCACCACCAGGTCCAGGTCCCCGCCCTCGATCCCCAGGAGAAGGTCCCGAACCCGGCCTCCGACCAGGTATAGGCGCTGTCCCTGGGAGGCTCCCACTTCACCCAGGAGCGCTATCAGGCGCCACAGGTCGGGAGTCAAGCTCTTCTCTATGGAATCGGCGTAGTTCATATCTTTAAACAGACCTATTTGCGGGGCGTCAGGCGTCGACTCTGGTCCAGGCCATTATAGTACAGCCCCTCTTGTAATCTCTTGGTTTGACAC
>JACZVB010000421.1 GCA_022572865.1 Chloroflexota bacterium
TATGGGCAGATGGTTCTTCGGGGCGCGGGGGTGGAGGCGCCCCTGGCCCTGGCAGGCGAGATATTCCAGGCCATAAGAAAGATCCCCTATCAACTGGCCCTGTTCGATGACACAATCCCATGCCTGAAGGCCTTGAAGGAGCGGGGAATGACCCTGGGTCTCATCACCAATATCTACGGCGACATGCGAGATACCTGCGACCGTCTGGGCATCACCGAGTACCTGGACTTCATCGTGACATCGGGGGAGGCGCAGTCGGAGAAGCCTCACCCACCCATATTCGAGGCCGCGCTGAGAAAGGCGGGGGTCCAGCCCTCGGAGGCCATACACGTGGGCGACCAGTACAACTCTGATGTGGTAGGGGCCAGGGGGGTTGGGATCAAGCCGGTCCTGATCGATAGAGATGGCCTTATGTGTCGGGTCGACAACTGTATCAAGGTCCGGGGCCTGATGGAACTGCTTGAGCAGATCTAGGCCCTGCTAATGCCTTCTATCAAAACCCTCGCCCCCTTCAGTCAATCCTGAAAGGAAGTCCCAGGACAAGCACGGTTTCGACCATCCCCCTGGCCCCCTTCCTGGTAGGAAGGGGGAATAAATTAGCTTTGGTCCCGACTTGTCCCGATGCTCGGGACTTGTCGGGACAAACCCCCTCTGCACTCCTCGTTTGTAGGTGCTTACTATATAGCCTCTGTATATAAAGCTTGCGTGCTGGCCCACTCTGCCATACAGTATAGGACAGGGGAGTGGCGAGTCTCTGGTCCATCTGGACCCCGTAGTGCAAACTGCTGGAACGGCTCGGTCGGCGAGGGGTGTCTTCTTATGGCTAAGGGCGGGCGGCTTGTCGTTGTTTCCAACCGGGTACCCTCCCTCTCGACGCCCGCCAGCGACGAGGAGCAGCGATCTCTGCCGGTGGGTGGCCTGGTAAGCGCCCTCCGCTCTTCCCTGGAGCACCGAAGGTCCATATGGCTGGGATGGAGCGGTAGGACATCGGAGCACACGGACTCCGCCAAGCCCGAAATCTCCGACATCGGCGGTGTCCGGCTGGCTGCCATGGACCTGTCCAGGTACGACGCAGACCTCTTCTACAACCTCTTCTCCAACAGGACCCTCTGGCCCCTGTTACACAGCTTTCCCGATAAGACTACCATTCGACATGACAGCTATCAGGCCTACAGGCGAGTAAATGTCAAATTTGCTGAGACCCTGCTCTCCCTCTTAGAGGAAGACGACTTGGTGTGGGTGCACGATTACCACCTGATCCCGTTAGGCCACGAGCTGCGGCGTATGGGTTGGTCGGGGAAGGTCGGCTTTTTCCTGCACATCCCATTTCCTGCGCCAGACATATTCACTGTTCTTCCCTGGGCGGAAGAGCTTCTGGAGCTGCTTTTCGCATATGACCTGGTGGGCCTCCAGACGAACCGTTATGTGCGCAACCTCTCCGATGCCATTTCGGAGTTGCTGGGCCGAGAAGACGGGGCAGACGGACTCACGCTTAGAGGCCGGTCTTTAAGGGTGCATCCCTACCCCGTTGGCATAGACCCCGAGTTCTTCCAGGCCATGGCCAGAGAGGCCCGGCCCACAGGGGTTAGCAGGTTTTTGGGCCAGATGGCCCGTGAACACACGATAATCCTGGGTGTCGACCGCCTGGACTACACCAAGGGCATAGCACAACGCATGCTGGCCTTTGAGCGCCTACTGGAGCGCTACCCCTCTCTTCGCGGTGATGTAACGCTGATCCAGATCTCAGTGCCGACCCGGAGCCGAGTTCCGGAGTACATGCAGGAGAGGGAGGAGGTCGACCGGCTGGTAGGAAGGATCAACGGTCGCTTTTCCGAGGCCGATTGGATGCCCATTCACCCGTTGTACCGCTCCTATTCCCAGTCCGAGCTGGCGGCCTTCTACCGCGAGGCAGACGTGTGTCTCGTGACGCCACTCCGCGACGGGATGAATCTCGTGGCCAAGGAGTTCATAGCCTCCCAGGTCGATAGCACCGGAGTTCTCGTCCTCTCCAAGTTCTGCGGGGCAGCGGAGACCATGAAGGAGGCGCTGATAGTCAACCCCT
>JACZVB010000046.1 GCA_022572865.1 Chloroflexota bacterium
GGGGCGATAGGGACCACCGACCGTCTACTTCTTGTAGGAGGGACCTAAGTGGAATACAAAGTGATCTCAGCAGACTGTCATACCGACATCGTATGGCTGCCCGGGGACCTGTTCATCGAGAACGCGCCGGCTAGGCTCAGAGACAGGATGCCCAGGGTGGTGGAAACCGCGGAGGGTAAGGTCTGGGAAGCCGGTGGCGCCCGGCTGGGATTTGTGGCCGCGGCGGCCCTTACCGGCTCCTATGAGCCATACAAACCCGGCCTCTCCCTCCACCTGGACAAGATGGAGGAGTTCGGTTTCTTCTCCGATGCAGAGCGGGGACAGTTCCACCCCACTACCCCTGACCTTCGCATCCGGGACCAGGATGTAGACGGCATCCAGGCCGAGGTGATCTACGGCATCCTCGGGGTGGCCACAGGCTTCTCCGACGCCGAGGGCGGCATCTCAGACCCTGAAGTCCTCACCACGACCTATGACATCTACAATGAGTGGATAGCGGATTTCTCAAAAAGTGTCCCCGGGCGATTCGCCGCCCTGGCCTGCATCTCCTGCCATGACCCTGGTGTAGCGGCGGAGCAGCTAAAACGCGCCGCTGAATTAGGCCTGAAAGGAGCAGAGCTAAACGTTTCCAGCGCCACCAAACCGATATATCAGGAGGAGTGGGACCCGCTGTGGGCAGCAGCCTCCGAGTGCGGCTTGCCCATCTCTTTTCACACCACCGGTTTGGCCTATCGCCAGCCGGAAGACCCGGCCCACCAGCGGTACCAGTGGATCTCCCTGGGCCTGATGTACACCCTCTTTCAGCTATCGGGGCCGGAGTTTCTGACCAGCATCCTGCTGTCCCAGGCCTGCGACGCCCATCCCGACTTCAAGTTCGTACTGGGTGAATGTGGTGTCGGGTGGCTCCCCTACATCCTTCACCGCATCGACCAGGAGTATGAGGACCGGCTGTTCCACCTGAAGCTGAGCATGAAGCCCACCGAGTTCTGGCGAAGGCAGGGTTACTCCACCTTCCAGGATGAGCGACTCACCCCGGAGATAATCGAGGCCGTGGGTGAGGACAACATCTTGTGGGGTTCCGATTACCCCCATCCAGACAGTGTCTGGCCCGAGTCCCAGGATGTCATCCAGCGAAACTTGGGCCACTTGGACGAGAATCTCCGGAGGAAGTTGGTGTGCGAGAACGCCGGTAAGCTGTACGGGTTCTTCGAGTAGCCTTCGGACTCTCTCATCAATACTAACCTGATTCACCAGGGAGATACGCTAAATAGAGCCGGGTTTGAAGCCCGGAACCTCATCGGAGGCATTGGGCAATGTTGCAGATCAAGAAACGCCACCTACCAATCAACATGAGGCAGAGCGGCGACATCGACGCCCGCATAAAGTTCACCGCGCGCATCCGTAAGTCGCCCTACTGGCACCTGGCCGTCAAGGCGGGTTGCTGGGCCTTCGCCACCTACAACCACATGTATCATCCCAGGGCCTACGTAAAGCTCGAGGACGGGGGCCTGTTGAAAGAGTACGAATATATCACCCAGGACGTCACCATGTGGGACGTCGCAGTCGAGCGCCAGATTCAGGTCAAGGGCCCCGATGCCGCCGCTTTCGTCGATCGGCTTATCACCAGAGACGTCTACAAGAAGCTTCCGGTGAATAAGGCCAGGTATGTCATCCTGTGCAATCAGAAAGGCGGCATAATCAACGATCCGATCCTGTTGCGGATAGCCGAGGACGAGTTCCGGTTCAGCATATCGGACTCTGATGTGCTTCTCTGGGCCCAGGGGGTCAACGCCACGGGAGAGTTCAACGTAGATATCAACGAGATAGATGTCTCGCCGGTCCAGATCCAGGGGCCCAAGTCCGTGAACTTGATGAGAAAGCTCTTCGGCGACCGTATCCTGGAGATGAAATACTACACGATATGGCAGACGAACCTGAACGGCCTGCGGGTGGACATCTCCCGCACCGGGTTCTCGGCAGAAGTCGGCTTCGAGATCTATCTCCATGACTCTATAGTCAACGCCGACGAGATGTGGAACAAGGTCCTGGAAGCAGGCGAAGAGTTCAACCTCCACGTCATCGCACCGAGCCACATCCGCAGAATAGAGGCCGCCATCCTGTCCTATGGCCAGGACATGGACATCGAGACCAACCCCTTCGAGGTGAACCTGGACTGGCAGATCGACTTCAGTAAGGCCGACTTCATAGGCAAGGACGCCCTCAGGAAGATCAAGGAGGAAGGGATAAAGCAGCGCCTGGTCGGCCTCAGGATGGGAGGACAGCCCATCACCTGGTACAATCCGGACTTTTTCCCGGTACAAGACGCTTCGTCGGGCGAAGATGTGGGCTACATCTCCAGCGCCTTCTTCTCCCCCAATCTGGACACCAACATCGGGCTGGCCATGATGCCCATCAGCCACACAGCATCGGGCACCAAGGTCAGGGCGGTGCTGCCCGCCGACGGGCCCGTTGATGCCGAGGTGGTGGACATCCCCTTCGTAGACCCGAGGAAGACGATTCCCTCTAAAAAGCTGTCCTACTGACACTGTTCCGGGCCTGTAACCCCTGCCCTACAGCTACAAATGGTCCGGTCGTCTGGAGAGGATTTCGGGACTGCACAATTCCGTCATCACCAGTAAGCGCTTCGTATTCAACGCAGAAGATATCGGCCTGGGAGGGCTTTATGTCAAGAGACGGGTTCAAAATAGTCGACAGCGACCTCCATCTCATGGAGCCGCCGAACCTGTATGACGATTACATGGAGCCCGAATATCGAGCCTTAGCCCCCAGGTGGGGGGCCCGACCCGAGAGCGGCCTCCTCGACTGGCAGGTGCAGGATGGCAAGCTGCCGGCTGTGGATTGGCTGCGGAAAGAGATGCTCTCCCGCAAGCACCTGGACGATGGGAGTTCCCATCACTACGTCGAGGAAAAGAGGGAGGGCTACACCCCCGGGCTCACCCTGAAAGCCATGGACCGGGAGGGAATCGATATCGCTATCCTGTTTCGCACCTATACCCAGATGGCCATCCAGGTAGACGGGCAGGACCCCGGGTACAGCCTGGCCGTGTGCCGGGCCTTCAACAACTGGCTGGCGGAGTTTGTCCAGGCCGACCCTGGCAGGCTGAGGGGCTCGGCCGTCCTGGCCCTCAACGATGTCCCGGCGGCCTCTCAGGAAGCAGCAAGGGCCGTCAAAGACCAGGGGGCTGTGGCCGTGACCCTGCTGCCCACCTCCGTGGACGACCGGATGCCCCACGACCGGGAGTGCGACCGCCTCTGGGACACCCTCCAGGACCTGGACGTCCCCGTGACCTTCCATGATACATCCCAGGGATATTCGGCCCGGAACCCGGGCAACTGGTTCCGGGAGCACCCCAACAACCTGGTCTTGATTCACACCTTCTCCTTCCCCATCACGCTGATGCTTACCATCGGGTGTATGACCGCCGGAGGAGTGCTCCACAGATTCCCGAAGCTGAGGATGGCCTTCCTGGAAGGGAACTGCTCATGGGTCCCCTGGCTTCTCTACCGGCTGGACGAGCAGTGGAAGATATACGGGGACAGTCAGGAGGTCCAGCTAACCCACCTACCAAGCCACTACTTCAAGGAGCGCTGTTACGTGTCTGTGGAGACCGATGGCGAGCTGCTGTGCCAGGTCGTCGAGACGATAGGAGACGACAATATCGTCCTCTCCACCGACTACCCACACACCGATTCCAACTACCCCTTTGCGCTGGAGAAGTTCCTGGCATACGACAAGGTCTCCGACGCGACCAAGAAGAAGATCCTCTGGGACAACTGCGCCCGCCTCTACAAGCTTTAAGATGTCCCGGGCCCACCTTGTGGCCAAGTTCCTCGCTGTCATCCTGAACGGAGTGAAGGATCTGGGGTGGGAGCCCCGCTCGTGGTGACCTTCTTCCGATACTCGGGACTTGTCGGGGCCAGGGGTTTGTCCCGACATGTCGGGACAAAAGTTATATTCCTCCCCTTTCCTGGCTAGGAAGGGGGGCAGGGGGGATGGCCGCAACTGTTATTGAACACTCTTCACCTCCCCATTAGACCTGGTGTGAAATTCATGGTAAAAGTAACAGGGGGTCGCTCCCGGCGGAAGGCCGTGATGGTCGGAGCGACGTACCAGACACCTCTATGAAGGAGTAGATATGACACGAATGACGGGTGGCCAGGCCTTAGTTCGCTCCCTTTACCGTGAGGGAGTCCGGGTGATCTTCGGGCTGCCGGGGGTGCAGCTCTATCACGCCATGGACGCCCTTTACGACGAGCCCGGTATACGCTTCATCACCACCCGCCACGAGCAGGCCACCACCTACATGGCCGATGGGTACGCCAGGGCCAGTGGAAGGGTCGGGACGGCGATGGTGGTCCCGGGCCCCGGGCTGCAGAACGCATCCGCCGGCCTGGGCAACGCCTACTCAGCATCGTCACCGGTCCTACTCATCGCAGGCCAGATCAACCGGGCCAACATAGGCAAGGACGTAGGCATACTACATGAGCTGAACGACCAGCTGGACGTCATCAAGCCCGTGACCAAGTGGCGGGCCCGCGTCCTGGAGCCGAAGGAGATCCCAGGAGTGGTGCATGAGGCTTTCCACCAGCTCCGAACCGGAAGGCCTAGGCCCGTCGAGATAGAGATGCCGCCGGAAACCCTGGCCCAGGTGGATGACCTGGAGCTCCACGAACCGGGCAAGCCCCTCCCCACCCCCGGAGACGACGGCGCCATCAAGGAGGCGGTGAAACTGCTGATGCGGGCCCAGCGCCCGGTGATCTGGGCGGGTGGCGGGGTCCACTCCTCCGGGGCGTGGCAGGAGCTTCTGCAGGTGGCCGAGTACCTGCAGGCCCCCGTCATTACCACAGCCGAGGGCAAGGGCGCAATCCCCGAAAACCACTATCTATCCATAGGCGTCACCAAGGGCAGGTCCACGGGCCAGGTTAGGGACGCCCTGCGCCTCTACTTCGAGGACCGAGATGTGACCCTGGCGGTGGGCACTCGGTTCGCCACCGCCGAATACCCTAAGGACCAGAAAGTGATTCAGATAGACGTAGACGACGAGGAGGTCGGGCGAAATCACGCCAATACTCTCGGCATTGTCGGTGATGCCAGGCTGGCCCTGGGACAGCTCCTAGAAGGCCTTAGAAAGGCCGGCCCGGCCAGGCCATCCCGAAAGGAGGAGTGCGAGGCCCTGCGCTCCGAGCGGTATGATGCCGCCAATCAGCCACAGCCCCTCGGGGCCTTCGTTCGTGCAATCAGGGATGCCCTGCCCGACGACTCCATAATCGTATCCGGCATGACCCAGGTCGGGTACCACTCCCGGGCCTACTTCCCCGTCTATAAGCCTCGTACCTACATCACCTCATCCTACTATGGAAACCTGGGCTTCGCCTATCCCACGGCCCTGGGGGCCAAGGTAGCCCGGCCCGAGGTGCCTGTGGTGGCCCTCTGCGGCGACGGTGGTTTCCTCTTCAACTCCCAGGAGATGGCCACCGCCGCTCAGTTTGGCATCAACGTGGTCGCCGTGGTCTTCAACGACGGGGCCTTCGGCAACGTGCTGCGGGACCAGAGGACCGCCTTCAAGGGCAGAGTCATAGGCTCCGAGTTGCAGAACCCGGACTTCATGAAACTGGCCGACGCCTTCGGGATCAAAGGCATGAAGGCCGAGGGGCCGGAGGAACTGAAAGCCGCTCTCAAACAGGCCATCGGAATGGATACCCCTGTCCTCATCGAGGTGCCCTTAGGCCCCATGCCCGCCCCCTTCTAACCGCTGGTTGGCCTCTCGCAAGACGGAATTTTGGAGCCCCTCTAGTACCTAGTAGCCGAAATCAGCGCAACAGTCCGTCGAGTGTCGTCGGGAGTCCAGAAGGGCGACAGCCCCCGCTCGTGGTGAGCTTGCCTGTTCTGACCAAGGCCGAAGGGTCGAACCATGGCGGGGGCACGGTGGCCTGTCCTGAGCCTGTACTGAGCTTGTCGAAGTGTCCCATCGAAGGGATGGTTCGGTGGGTGGCAGATCACCAGTGCGTCCCCAATGCGGGGCAGACACTATGACACGGTTTTCCACAATTGGGTGCTAGAAGCCAAGGAGCTCGAAGGGGCGGTTGTACAGAATCTCGTCTATCACGTCCTCGGGTATCAGGGGCAGCTTTATACCATCTCCCCACTCGTTTATGGCTTTGAAGGCGGCAACCGCCTCTGCCATGGTCATAACAGGAAAGTCGGAACCGAAGAGTATTCGGTCGGTGACCTTGTACTCGATGGCGACCATCAGGCCGTTATACAGCTGCCACTTCCGGTGAAAGCGGGCGGAGAGGTCGGTGAACACGTTCTTGTTCTTGCGCATCAGCATCACCGTCTCCTGCATCTGGGGCTGCCCGAAGTGGGCGACGATGATGCGTAGCTCCCGCAAGGTCCTGGCGATCTTGTCCAGCATGAGGGTGTTCCCCCACTCCAGGGTCCCCTTGGGGTCGTACATGCCGCCCATGTGGAACATGACGGGCGTCCCGAAGTCCTGGGCCATCTCATACAGGCGCCAGGCTTCGGGGCTCCAGGGATCGAACCCCTGGTAGACCGGCGACAGCTTCAGCCCCTTGAGGCCCAGGTCCTTCACGCTGCGCTCGAACTCGGCCGCCGCTCCGGGTTCATTGGGATGGACCGATGCGAATCCTACGGCCCTGCCGGGATACCGGCCCGCGTACTCGGCTATGAAGTCGTTGGGAATTTCGTGGCCCGGACGGCGGGGGATGTTGACCACGACGAACTTTCCCACCCCCGCCTCCTCTATGGCAGCCCGGTGCTTCTCGGGCCACGGCTCCCCTCCCCTGACGCCATAGGCTTTTCTCTCCGCTCTCGCCTCGGCGCTCTGGTGCTCGGGAAGGTAGCAATGAGTATGCCAGTCGATCAGTTCCCCGGATGTCGCCTTCGCCATATGTATTCCTCCTAGCCCTTCACCACACGCCTGAGGGCCATGATGTGCTCCGGTCCCGTGGCGCAGCACCCGCCGATGATCTGCGCCCCCATCTCTTTCCAATCCTGGGCAAACTCGGCCAGCCTCGATGGGCTGTAGCCGACTGCCAGGTCGTCACCCTTATGGGTGCGCCCGCGTACCGGGGCCATAGGATTATAGCCGACGTTGGCGTAGGCCCCTATGGGGCCATCGAAGGCCTGACGAAGAGCGGGAAGGGCCACGGAAACGCATTCCGGGCGGCTGCACATCAGCAATATACCGTCGACCTGATGCCCCTCTAGCGCCTTGACCAGGTCCTGGAGCGTTTCCCCATACTGCATCCAGCCGTAATCCGTGATGTGGCGTACGCCCAGGAAAACCGGCAGCCCCAGGGTCGCACAGGCGTCTACCGCGGCCACGCAGTCGTCGATAAAGCCCACGTATTCGGGCAGCAGGGCGTCGACCCCTAGCCCCGACAACACACCGGCTGGCCCGAGGAATTCCTGATCAAAGGCCTCTTTACCCAAAACCTCCACGTCGGGCTTTGGTGAGGTCACACGGTAATCTTGCCTGTATGGAGCTGATATTCCACCGAATACATACGCCTCCGGGTTAAGGACCTCCCGGGCCCTCAAAGCGTTCTCCCCGGCGGCTCGGGCGTACTCCTCCCAGTTTTGGCCCCGGCCGATCAGCTCCAACCTGCTGGGCGTAGTCCAGAAGTTATTACTGATGATGATGTCAGCGCCAACCCGAAGATAGTCCTGGTGCACCTGCTGCACCACATCTGCAAATTCGATGTTCGCGGTGGCCGACCACGCCCTGAGTTCCGTCTCGGCCGTGGTGTCCACCAGCACATCGGCGCCTCTGCGCTGAATCTCGGAGCCCGTGCCGCCGTCCATGAGAAGGACATCTCCAGCCCTCAACCGGTCCATAACGCTTCGCGTCGGCATCTTCCACCTCCAACCAGACCATCGGGCATCGACATCACCGATGGACTTTTTGAAATAAGGTCACCCTACTTAGGAAGCTTAGCTGCCCAGCCCCAATGATAAACGGGCTTGGGGCCTCAGTCCCGCTTTTTCTTCAGGGCCTCTACAATTGTGGCGGGGGACATGGGAAGCTGTCTCAACCTGACCCCGGTAGCGTTGTGAATTGCATTGGCCAGAGCGGCCAGCGTTGGAGTGATGTTGGCCTCGCCGGCCCCTCGCACCCCGAAGGGATGCCCTGGGTTCGGCACCTCCACTATGACCGGTTCGATCATCGGCAGGTCCAGGCTGGTAGGCATTCTGTAATCGAGTAGGGAGGCGTTGAGCATATGGCCTTCCTCGCTCATGGAGT
>JACZVB010000047.1 GCA_022572865.1 Chloroflexota bacterium
AGAGACGCCACATGTGGTTCGAGCCCAAACTGGAGATGAAGCCCAGCGACTACTTTAGACGCCAGGGCGGGGCCACCTTCGGAGACGACCCCGTCGGGTTGAACAATCGAGATGTGACCGGCATCGACTGTCTGATGTGGGGCAACGACTATCCCCACGATGAGGGCACTTTCCCCAACTCACGAGAGGTGATAGAGCGCACCTTCAAGGACATACCCGAGGACGAGAAGTGGAAGATAGTAGGTGGCAACGCCGCCAGGGTCTACCGCTTCCCCACGAATTAGGCTGCGCCCTCCATCTATCGGCCCCATAGCATCACTTCGCAACCACAGCCGAGGATGAATCCCATAGTATCAGGCGATACTGGAATGCAATCGCCAGCTTACGCCGCGGGTAGAATCCAGATATTCTAACCCTTGCCTATAGAAGCAGGGTGAGGGTTTTTGAAACCAACTCTACACCGAGACAGTGGCCCGAGCTTTGCGGAGACGGTGGCTGAAGATCACTTTTATAGCCGGGGCCTTCTCCTTGAGGGCCACCTTCAAATGCTCGGGGTGGAGAGTGTAGACATCACGGATAAGGCGGAGCCGGTTCATTAGACGGATCACATGCCAGCTCAGGTCGAAGTGCCACCAGTAGAGGCCGTGGCGGGCCGATCTGGGCGAGGCGTGATGGGTGTTATGCCCCCCCTCCCCGAACCCCAGAAGCCCTACCAGCCAGTGATTGGTGCTGTGGTCATTGGTAAGGAACGGCCTACTTCCGTACAGGTGACACACCGAGTTAACGGACCAGGTGACGTGATGGGTCAGGAACAACCGCACGAATCCTCCCCACATTAGCCCGCTCCAGCCTCCGATGAGGAAGGGAATAACAAGCCCCAGGACCCACCAGACGGTGGTGAAGCGATCAACGAAGACCACGTACGGATCATCCATCAGGTCTCTAGCCCAGCGCCGGTTGTCGGGGCGGTTGAGGCTGAACATCCACCCTACCTGGGCATGGAAGAATCCCAGAAAGATATTCCTGCTCAACTGGGGGCTATGGACGTCCCCATCCCGATCAGAGTAGGCGTGGTGCTTTCTATGGATAGCCGCCCATGAGATCGGGTTTCCCTGCCACGACATGGTCCCGAGAATCAGCAGCGCCACCTTCATGAAACTGTTGGTCTTGAAGCTGCTGTGGGCCATGTAGCGATGGTAGCCTATGGTGACACCCAGGCCCACCAGCAGATACATGCCCATTAGCAGGCCCAGGTCTAGCCAGTTTGCTAGCCCGCCCCATAAGAAAAATATCGAATATACGGTGAATCCCAAGGGGACCAGAACCAGGAGCAGGATCACCACTTTCTGATGCAATTCCCGCACTTATCTATCTCCTTAAAGAGTACAGATCTTTCTCAATGCCAGATGACGCATCCGGGGCGCAAGCTTCGATCCATCCCAAGTGGAGGCGCCGATAACCCCGGGAGGGCATATCCGTTGATTGTGGTCATAAAACAACTTCCGTCGAACACATGTGAATGGTATCACAATTCTCTTTCAAGGGAGTCCGCCGCGGGTTTCCGTCTCAGGCAAAAACGGTAGAAGGGGGTAAAGGTTATCAGACCCACCTAGGAAAACCCTCTATCACTCAGCTTTTCCGGGGTGACCAGCTCGTAAAACTCCAGATCGTAAGAGGTTATCAGAGGACGCATTTTGGCATCGTCGGTATAGACCGACTCGGGTATTTCGGACCTGCGGCTCGGCTCTATCCTTTCCTGTGTCCACTCGACATAGGCTACGTTGGGATCTGAGGGCACACCCCCAACATAAATCTGGGCCTTACTGCGCCCCTTCTTTTCATACGCCTCGCAGATCTTTACAAGATGAGCAGCAACCTCCCATGCCTTGCCCGGCTGTGTCCTGACAACCCTCCTAACAAGGTACATGAATGCGTCCTCTCATTGGTTTGTTCATATGAATCAGGGCCCCGGCCTCAAGCCGCAAAGAACCCAACATTTTCTCCGGGAGTTCACTATCGGGATGTCCGAACAAGGACTCCATGAGCCCGATAAGGACTCCATGAGCCCGATTGGGAATACAGCACATATTACCCCTGTAGTATATCACGACTGCTATCCTCTTCTGTACACAAGAGTCCGGCTGTTCAATAAGCTCTACTAAACCTAATTTCTTTCCTGCTTCCTGGTCAGGAATGGCTGGACCAAGTATAGCGTTTACTCTTGGGGTAGCCTCAGCCTGCTTAACGTTTTGTTTTTGTTCGCCACCCAGATGCCCTCCCCATCGAAGGCCAGGGCAATAGGCCGGGTGCCTGCTCTGAAGGTATCTAGTTCAACACCTTCCAGGCTTAGCTTCATCACGGTGCCGTCCAGCCAGTTGGCCACCCAGATGCTCTCTCCGTCAAAGGTCAGGGCAGCAGGCTGAGTGCCCACTTGGAAGGTGTCCAGTTCAGTTCCGTCCAGGTTAAGTTTCGTAACCGTATTACCAGGAGTTTCAGAAGTGCCAAAGTTGGCCACCCAGATGCTCTCCCCGTCGAAGACCAGGGCAGCAGGCCTAAGTCCCACCTGGAAGGTGCCCAGTTCAGCTCCATCCAGGCTTAGCTTCGTCACCGTGCCGTCCAGCCAGTTGGCTACCCAGATGCTATTCCCGTCGAAGGCCAGGGAAAAAGGCCGGGTGCCCACTTGGAAGGTGCCCTGCTCGGTTCCATCCAGGCTTAGCTTCGTCACCGTATTGCCCGGAGTGTCAGGAATACCGAAGTTGGCCACCCAGATGCTCTCCTCGTCGAAGGCGAGAGCACGAGGCCTACTACCAACTTGGACGGTGACCAACTCAGCTCCATCCAGGCTTAGCTTCGTCACCGTGTTATCTTCAAGGTTGGCCACCCAGATGCTCTCCCCGTCGAGGGCCAGGGCAACGGGCCCCGTACCGACTTGGAAGGTGGCCAACTCAGCTCCATCCAGGCTTAGCTTTGTCACCGTGCCGTCGATCAAGTTGGCCACCCAGATGCTCTCCCCATCGAAAGCCAGGGCAACAGGCCCCGTGCCCCTAGGTGTAGGAGTGCCAGCCTCCTCAACCATGACACAGGCAGCAGCAATCGTTATAACCATGACCAATACGATAAGGATACGGTGTGGCTTCTTCATGATGAGGCCCTTGTTCTGTGGACACGAACGCAAGCGAATCAGGTGCCAGGGGAGAATTATATAGGCGGAGAGGTCTACAATCCAACCACTGTGCCAGACACAGGACAATCTTGATAGGGTCTATCGGGGTAGGGTAAATTTTCCAATGGGCCAGAAGTGGAAAGTATTATGCTGCCCGAAACGCGGCGTTCGCTATCAGCAACACCCCTACTCCGACCAGAACTAGGCCCATGACCACAATGAGAGCGGATAAACGGACTCGCCCAGTTAACCGCGCACCGTAATAGCTCCCGCCCATGGCAGCCGAGCCCATAAAGACTATAAGTGGCACGTCAACGTCACCGCGAATACCATGGCCCAGGAATCCTGAGGTGCCCAGTAAGAACCCGATAAATAAGTTCGTACCTGCCGCCACGCGGGGGTGAATCCCGAGCACTCTGATAATCGCTGGTAGCCGAATGCTGCCCAGGATAAGGCCCACGGCGCCACCCAGCAGGCCTACGCTGAACCCGATACCGCCTTCAGCAGCGACGCGGGTAGTCGTGAAGCGCTCCGCCGGGGGCCGGCCGTTGAGCTCAGCATCTCGGCCTCGCAATAGGAATTCGATCCCTTGCCAGAGTACAAAAACACCGGCCAAACCCAACAGCAGTGAATACGGCAACAGGTCGCTCGCGAAGCCACCGATGAACGCGCCGATGACTGCAGGCATCCCCATGATCCAGACCACGCGCCAGTCCACCCGGCCTCCCTTAATGTGTCCAACGGACCCCACGGCCGCGCTGAGAGTACTCACAAGAATATTAGTGCCGGCTGAAACCGAGGCCGGAAAGCCCAAAAGCAGCAACACCGGGAGCCGCATTGTGCCGAGGGCTAGGCCGACGAAACCGCCCAGCACTCCCACAACAAACGACACTCCGGTCAGAAGCGCAATTTCCCATACGCTTGCGATGGATGTGAAACCGAGGATAATCATTCCTACGTGCAATTATTGACTAGCACGATGTAATCAACAAGGAGTGAATCTTCCCATGCTGGCCGGAGGGCAACTGGGTCAATGATGGAGGAACTGTCCTCGGTTTGCCAGAAGGCCAGCAACAGCAGAATAACGGTGAGCCGCCTTTGTCAGGTGCCTACAGAAAAGACGGGGGTATTTGAATAATCACAACGGGCAGTGAAGAAAGTGGTCGGGGTGCCGGGATTCGAACCCGGGGCCTCGTCGTCCCGAACGACGCGCGCTACCGGACTGCGCCACACCCCGCTTCTGATACCACACTATATACCACGTGTCCTGAACGACACGCGCTACCGGACTGCGCCGCTCCCCAAACTCCCATGCGGGCAGGACTATTATATCCGTACCGTATCAACTGTCCAGGGGCAGCCTTCTCCAAGACGCCAGTGTGCTGGTATGAGGCCGTTTAATAAGTCCTACAAAACGGGAGGTGCCCCGACGCCGAGTCGCGGCCGGGGGTTTGTCCCGACAAGTCGGGACCAAATCTAATTTCTTCCCCCTTCCTGGCCAGGAAGGGGGAAAGGGGGATGGTCGAAAGTGTTATCAAACACTCTCCTGGTATCGCCTTGACCCTCAGTGACCCACTTTCTATACTAGCGGGCATCTTTTACGCAGGGTACAATCAAGAGGTATGAGCAAACTAATCAGGGGGGTCACCGTAAGGGCTCCCGCCACCACGGCCAACATGGGGCCGGGATTCGATTCCATGGGGATGGCCCTGGACATCTTCAACACCATCTCCGTGGGGCTGGCCAGCGAGATGAGCATCTCAATTACCGGCCAGGGCGAAGGTGTCCTGAGCAGGGACGCCGACAACATGGTTCACCGGGGATTTGCCGCCGTATTCCAGGCATTAGGGAAACAGGTGCCGTCCATCGCCCTGAGCTGTCACAATGAGATACCTCTACGCCGGGGCCTGGGGAGCAGCGCCGCCGCGGTCGCCGGGGGGATGGTCGCGGCCAACGTCATGAGCGATGAAGCTCTCCCGTTGGAGGAACTCCTGCGCCTGGCCGATGGAATCGAGGGGCACCCCGACAACGTGGCCCCGGCCCTCTTCGGCGGGTGCCAGATAGTGATCAGAGAGGGCCCCAGGCTCGTATCCAGCTCCCTTCCTGTCGACCCGAGGTTGAAGGCTGTCCTCCTGATACCCGACTTCGAGATCCCCACCGATAAAGCGCGGGAGGTACTGCCCTCCACCGTTCCCATCACGGATGCGGTATACAACGTAGGCAGGGCGGCGCTCCTTGCTGTTTCCCTCGCAACCGGCGATGCCCGGAGCCTGAGGCTAGCCACCCAGGACGCCCTGCATCAGCCGGCAAGAGAGCCGTTGTTTCCCGCTATGAAGGGAATCTTCAAGGCCGCCCTGGAGTCAGGGGCCTGCGGCGTCTTTCTCTCGGGAAGCGGGTCCACGGTCCTGGCCCTGGCCGTCGATGACGTGGACCGGATTGCCGGGGCGATGTTAGAGGAGGCGAAGAGACAGGGGCTGCAGGGTGCCACCAGAATTGCCCGTCCATGGCCCCAGGGCGTTTCGGTGATGAAGACCATCATAGATGAGGATTAGCCGATGGCCCTGCTAGTCCAAAAGTACGGTGGCTCCTCGGTCGCAGGCTCCGAAAGGATCATCGGCGTAGCCCGGCGGATCGTCTCCGCTACAGAGGAGGGTCACAGGGTCGTCGTAGTGGTTTCGGCCATGGGAGACACTACCGACCAGCTGATAAAGCTGGCCAATCAGATCACCAAAGAACCCGACCCCCGGGAGCTGGACCTGTTGCTGTCCACCGGCGAGATCGTCTCCTGCACCCTGCTGGCCATGGCCTTAAGGGACCTGGGCAGCGAGGCCATAAGCCTCAGCGGCGCACAGGCAGGTATCCACACCGATGACACCTTCAGCAGCGCTCGCATAGAGTCGGTGGATGCGCAACGGATACTGGCTGAGCTGGAAAAGGGCAGGATCGTCATAGTGGCCGGATTCCAAGGCGCCACCGCGGATATGGAGACCACAACCCTTGGCAGAGGGGGCTCAGACACCACCGCCGTGGCCCTGGCCGCAGCCCTCAAAGCCCAGCGATGCGAGATATACACCGACGTCCCCGGGGTCTTCACCGCCGACCCCAAAATCGTGCCCCAGGCCCGCAAGCTGAAGGACCTGGGTTTCGAGGAGATGCTGGAGCTGGCCAGCTACGGCGCCTCGGTCCTCCACCCCAGGGCCGTCGAACTGGGCGCGGTTTACAACATCCCCATCCTCGTGGCCTCCAGTTTCAGCAACGAGGAGGGCACCCTGATTCACGGAGGCGAACCGATGGAGATCAAGAACAAGCTAAGCGGCGTGGCCTATGATCTGGACGTAGCCAAGATAACTATCCTGGGCATCCCAGACAGGCCCGGAATAGCATCTTCCCTTTTCGAACCGCTGGCCCTGGCCGGCATCAGCGTCGATACCATCGTCCAGAACGCCAGCGTAGAAAAGGTCACCGATCTCACCTTCACCGTCTCCCGGCTCGCTCTGGCCGAAGCTCAGAAGATAGTAACACCTGTGGCCGAATCCCTGGGAAGCAAGGGGCTGGTAGCCGATGCAGACCTGGGGAAGGTGAGCATCATCGGAATCGGGATGCAGAACGCCCCGGGATATGCCGCCAGGATGTTTAAGGTCCTCTACAGCGCCGGCATCAACATCGAGATGATAACCACCTCCGACATCCGCATCACCTGTCTGGTCACCAAGTCCAAGGTGAAAGAGGCCGTCCAGGCCCTCCACCACGCCTTCTACATCGAGGGAACGGAGGGTTAGCCCGTTTTCTCAGGCCCTGCAGTGAGCCTTTCCCATGGCTAAGAAGCCCCCGTCCCCAGACACGGCCGTGTATCTATCCCTGGTGGTCCCCGCCTTCAATGAGGAGAGGAGGATCCAGGACTCTCTCCAGCAGATAATCGACTACCTCACGAAACAGTCCTACAGCTGGGAGGTGCTGGTGGTAGACGATGGAAGCCGGGACCGGACGGGTAAGCTGGTAGAGGAGTGCTCATCCCGGGACCCCAGGGTCTCCTTGATCTCGCAGCCGCACCGGGGCAAAGGCCACGCAGTGAAAGTAGGCATGCTGGCCGCCAAAGGCGTGTACAGGTTTCAGTGCGATGCCGACCTCTCCATGCCCATAGAGCAGGTAGCTCGTTTCCTGCCACCCCAACTGGAAGATTACGATGTGGCCGTAGGTTCAAGAGAGGCGGCAGGGGCCCGTCGCATCGGGGAGCCGGGGCACCGGCACCTCATGGGTCGGGTCTTTAACTACCTGGTCCGGCTGACCGGGGTGAGCCTGAAAGACACCCAGTGCGGCTTCAAGTGCTACGCCGGGCCACGGGCCCACGGCCTCTTCTCCCTTCAACGGCTTGACGGCTTCGGCTTCGATGTGGAAGTCCTATTTTTAGCCAGGCAGCAGAAGCTGAGGGTCATCGAGGTGCCCATAGACTGGTACTACCGCAGCGAGAGCAAGGTAAGGCCGTTACGAGATACGCTGGGTATGGTCCGGGACCTGGCGGCCATAAGGTTAAACCAGCTGCTGGGCCGTTACCGGGCCGGCTGATCTCCTGGCCCCTGTCCCCGGCCCATCTCCTTCGACTTCCCGTCACTTCTCAGGGAATCGATGCCTGCATTCCTCTGAATAGACCTTCGCTCATCCTTGATGTTGACGGTGTGGTCCTTCCAGTAGGATGCCGGGGACAATCGGCGTGGACGGTTCTGAGCCCCGGTTTATCCGATATTCGGGGCTTATCCCAATATTCGGGACTTATCCCGGTTTGCCTTTCCTGTTACTATTCTTGTAAGGAGGCCTTTAATAACAGTATAAGAACGGGATGTATCCCGACGCCAAGTCGGGATCGGGGGTCTGGGGACCTGTCCTGAGCCCTTCCCGTCTTTCCCGCAGGGGAAGGAGCAAGGATCGAAGGGGGTTAATCGTAAGAAGCTCCCCCGTCCCGCGCAGGGGGATTCCAAAGGGGGCGTGCCCCCTTTGGAGGGGGTTTGTCCCGAGTATCGGGACCAAACCTATTTTCTACCCCCTTCCTGGTTAGGAAGGGGGACAGGGGGATGGTCGAAAGCGTTGTTAAACGCCCTTTTGTAAGCACGGAAG
>JACZVB010000422.1 GCA_022572865.1 Chloroflexota bacterium
GGGCAAACCCTTTGCTCGACTCGATTCGCGCCGCCGCCTGAGTGGGCCCAAAGCCGCGAATGCCCGCTTCGGCCAGCCGGTCGATCCGCTCTCTGACGGTGTAGAAGGGAAAATTGTAAGCGGTGTGCTCCTGCTCGAACCATGCCGCCCCGATGCCGAAGATGAGGCGACCACCGCTCATAATGTCGACGGTGGTTGCCGATTTCGCCACCAAGACGGGGTTCCTGTAGGTGTTGCCCGTCACCATGCACCCGATACGAATGTCCCTGGTCATAACGGAGAGAGCGCCAAGCAGGGCCCAGCTCTCCAGGCACGGCCCCTGGTTCAGACCCGGGTCGGACGGGATCAGGTGATCGTGGCACCACAGGGAGTCGAATCCCAGCTCCTGGATCAGCGCCGCAGCTTCTTTAAGCTCGGGCCAGGTGACCCGTTCCTGGCCGATGGATACCCCGAACTTTATCGGTACTCTGGATGTGACCATTTCAGCTCCTTGGTTGCCGCCCGTGGCGGATGTTGACTCTGCTGTTCCCCGGTTCGAGCCCGTCCTTTTGGGGTGGAGTCCCGCTGGTGCGGCTCCCCGGGCTTGTTATACGAATGTCAGTTGCCTGGGGTACTCATCCTCTGGGAGTGGTAGATTTACTGATAGGGCCACGAGTTTTCTCCATCGCTCGGTCCGACCCGGCCCTGGAGTCGACTAGGAACGGGCACGGGACTCAAAGGCGGCGGGTCAGGGGGATTATATCCGCCAGGGACGGGGGCATCAAGGCGGTGTTGGAGCGAGATGGCGGATTCCGATTGACACCTTGAAAATCGGTGTTGTACATTCGGGAGGAGGGCTGGCCAATGCGGGAGATCAACTAGCCAATGAAGGAGGACGAGATTGGACCTGAGGCAGTACATCGCAGAAGTGCCCGACTTTCCCGAGCCGGGCATCCTGTACCGAGATATTACTCCCCTGTTGCAGAATCCCGCTGCTTTCGAGTGTGCTATCGACCAGTTCGACCGGGACTGTCGCGGTAAGGATATCGACGTGATCGCCGCGATCGATGCCCGGGGCTTTCTCTTTGCCGCACCCCTGGCCCTCAGGCTCGGGGTTCCCCTGGTGCCGGCAAGAAAGGGAGGTAAGCTGCCCAGGCCCGCGGTGAAGGTCGAGTACGCCCTCGAATACGGGACCAGCGTCGTCGAGATGCACCGGGACGCCGTCGTGCAGGGACAGAGAGCCATGATCATAGACGATCTCCTGGCCACCGGAGGGACCGCGGCCGCAGCGGTCGAACTAGTCGAGAAACTGGGGGGCGTGGTGGTCGGCCTCTGCTTCCTAATCGAGTTAGAAGAGCTTGGCGGCAGGGCCAAGATAGACGGCTATCCCATCACCTCCCTAATCAAGTTCTAGCCCGAGACCCTTGCCGTGGGGCGGCCGTAGTAATCTAGTAGACAGCACTGACAATGAGAGAGTTTAAGGATAGGAGATGAAGTCAAGCAGCATCCAGGCAGTGACCTTCGACCTGTGGAACACCCTGATCGTCGATAGCGGCGGGGGCGGCAGGTCCAGGGCCGACCGCAGAATAGAGGCCACAGTGGCCGCCCTCAGGGATTGCGGGCGGGACTACCCCGTAGAGCGGGTGGAAGAGGCGTACTGGGCCTCCCAGCGGAGGTTCGAGCAGGTCCGAATACGGGGCCTGGATACCCGTTTCGAAGTGCAGCTAGACTACTTTCTGGACATCATTGAGGACGGCCTGGCCCGGGCCATAGACCCAGGGCCGAAGGAGATCATCACCTCTCACCACCTGAACGCCTATCTGGAGTACCCTCCCACTCTCATGCCCGGAGCCCTGGACGTCCTGGATACCCTTACGGGTCACGGGTACAAGATTGCGCTGATATGTAACTCTGGGACCACGCCGGGAAGCCTGCAGCGCAAATGGTTGGAGGAGCAGGGTATCGCCCGCTATATGAAGGTGTTGACCTTCTCCGACGAAGTGGAGCTTGCCAAGCCGTCGGCGGAGATATTCTTTACGACGCTCAGGGCACTGGACGTCT
>JACZVB010000048.1 GCA_022572865.1 Chloroflexota bacterium
ATGGGGCCTATTGTGATGGGCTGGTCGAAGGCCTTCCCGCTCCGTCCATCCCGCAGGATGGTCTTGCCGTAGAAGGGGGGGATGACGTTGTGGGTGGAGATGGCCTCTTCCAGCTTGTGTTGAAGGTCGCCATTGGAGGCATCGTCGGGGTCTATCCCCAGTCCCTCCAGCCAGAACCGCAAGCACACCTCCCGGGCTACGCCGGGATGCTGGTCGCTCATCACCTTTTCGCCGTCGTATCCCTTCTCGCTGAGCCAGTCTATGACTGTCTGCTGGCCATCTCTCTGGCGGCCGTCCTGGGGGTTGGAGTTTGCGGCGCCGGCCTGCTGTGTGATCCATACCATTGAGAGGGCATCCTCGATGGAGCTGTCAGTGGCCCCATCGAAGACGGGGGTCATTACCTTGAATCCCAGGGCCTGGGCTGCGAGACCCAGGTGGGTCTCCAGTATCTGGCCCAGGTTCATTCTGGAAGGGACGCCTATGGGGTTTAGGACTATGTCTACTGGTGTGCCGTCGGGAAGGAAGGGCATCTCCTCCTCCGGCAGAATGACGGCGATGACACCTTTGTTGCCGTGGCGCCCCGCCATCTTGTCTCCCTCTTGTACCTTTCGGGTCTGGGCCACCCAAACCCTTACCATCTGGTTGACTCCTGGAGGAAGCTCATCTTTGCTGTCTCGGGTGAAAACCTTTACGTCTATAATCTTGCCCTTTTCTCCGTGGGGCACCCTGAGACAGGTGTCTTTGACCTCTCGGGCTTTTTCTCCGAAGATGGCCCGAAGCAACTTCTCTTCCGCGGTAAGCTCGGTCTCCCCCTTAGGGGTGATCTTACCCACCAAGATGTCTCCCGGCCCGACCACCGCGCCGATCCTGATTATGCCGCTTTCGTCCAGGTCGGCCAGGCTCTCCTCCCCCACGTTGGGAATGTCCTGGGTGATCTCTTCCGCGCCCAGTTTGGTGTCCCGGGCCTGGACTTCGTGCTTCTCTATGTGGATAGAAGTGAACTTGTCCTCCTTCACGATGCGCTCGCTGATCACTATGGCATCTTCGTAGTTGTAACCCTCCCAGCTCATGAAGGCGCATAGTACGTTCTGGCCCAGGGCCAGTTCGCCCTGGTCGGTGGAGGAGCTATCGGCGATGACCTGACCCCGCACCACCCTATCACCCTTCCGAACTATGGAACGCTGGTTGATGCAGGTGCCCTGGTTGCTGCGGACGAACTTGAGGAGGGCGTAGTGGTGCTCTTTGGCCTCGTCGTCCAGCACGGTTATGTCCTGACCCGAGACGGAGATTACGTCTCCGTCGACCTGGGCCACCCGTACCTGACCGCTGTACTTGGCTACATAAGCTTCCATACCGGTGCCGATCAGGGGGGCTTCGGGCCTGAGGAGGGGCACGGCCTGCCGCTGCATATTGGAACCCATCAGGGCCCGGTTGGCGTCATCGTGTTCCAGGAAGGGTATCAGGGCGGTGGATACGCTCACGATCTGCTTGGGGGACACGTCCATGAAGTCGACGTTTTCGGCCGCCTCGACCCTGAAGGTCTCCCCGAACCTGGCATCGATCTTTTCCGAGACGAACTGGTTCCGGTTGTCCAGCGGTGAGTTTGCCTGGGCTATGATGTACTTCTCCTCCTCGTCGGCGGCCAGATACTTTATCTCATCTGAAGCGAAGGGTCGGATATTTACCGTCATTACGGGGAGGTCTGCCAGCTTGGCGATGAGCTTCTTGTCTATCACTCTGCCTTTCTTGGCGATGGTCTTATTCTCATCTGCTGAAATAGCTGCTGCCAGGGTCTTGCCCAGCAGGGTGGGATCATCGCTGGCCAGTTCCTTGACCACCCGGCGGTATGGGGTCTCGATGAAACCGTACTCGTTGATCTTGGAGTAGGTGGCCAGAGAGCCCAGGAGGCCGATGTTCGGGCCTTCCGGGGTCTCGATGGGGCAGATTCTACCGTAGTGGGAATGGTGAACATCTCGAACGTCGAAACCGGCCCGTTCCCTGGAGAGGCCCCCGGGGCCGAGGGCTGAAAGCCTCCGCTTGTGGGTGAGTTCGGCCAGGGGGTTGGTCTGATCCATGAACTGAGATAGCTGGGAACCTCCGAAGAACTCTTTGATGGAGGCGACGATGGGCCTGATGTTGACCAGGGCGCCGGGAACGGCGGTCTCCGGCTCGGTCAAGGTCATCCTCTCCCGCACCACCCGCTCCATGCGCAGGAGCCCAATACGGAACTGGTTCTGGATGAGCTCTCCCACCCCCTTGACCCGGCGGTTTCCAAGGTGGTCTATATCATCGACCCCGTCTTCACCCTTGTTGACCTGGATGACCTTGCGCACTATTGCCACCAGGTCTTCGTTGTTGAGGGCGCGATTGGTCAGGACCTGAAAAACCCTCTCCACCTTCTCCTCGGGCATTAGTCTAGTAAGGGCCTCACGGTCAATTGTGCCTTGTGCGATGACTGGGTAGACCCGCTCGGCCTCATCCGCTTTGAGGCCTGCCACCTTCAGGAGGTCGGTGCCCAGTCGTTTGTTGACCTTGTATCGGCCCACCTTGCCCAGGTCGTAGCGACGGACGTTGAAGAAGAGGGCATTTAGCAGGGATTGAGCGTTCTCGGCGGTGGGTGGCTCTCCGGGGCGCAGGCGCCGGTACATCTCTATGAGAGCTTCTTCCTGGGATTCGATGCCTGCGTCCTTCCCCAGGGTGCTCTCGATGTAGGACTGGTCGCCTTCCAGGTCTATGTCCTGGAAAAGCTCTCTTATCTGGTCGGAGGTGCTGTAGCCGATACAGCGAAGCAGGGTGGTTATGGGTATCTTTCGTTTCCGGTCCACCTTGGCCGAGATGATATTCTTGTTGCTGGTTTCAAGCTCCAGCCATGCTCCCCTATTGGGAATGAGCTTGGCGGCGCAAAGCCCCCTGCCGCTGGCCGGATCGGTCTCCCGGGTGAAATAGACGCCGGGAGAGCGGACCAGCTGGCTGACCACAACCCGCTCGGCGCCGTTTATGATGAAGGTGCCCTGGGAGGTCATCAGGGGGATGTCTCCCATGAAAAGGTCTTGCTTCTTCACCTCACCGGTCTGCTTTACGACCAGTGAAACCTTTGCGTATAGAGGGGATGCGTAAGTGGCGTCCCGGGTACGGCATTCCGCCTCGCTGTATTTGGGGTCTCGGAACTCATATGAGGGAGTTTCCGGGTTTTCCAAATCACAAAAGTGGAGCTCGAACCTACCCCCTGCGAAATCTGTTATTGGGGATACTTCATCGAACAGCTCCTTCAGTCCAACGTGGCGTAGCCATTCATAGGAGTCCAGTTGGACCTGGATGAGACTGGGCACATCGAGGACATCGGGCAGTTTGGCAAAGGATCGTCTGCTTTGGGAGGGAAGCGCAGGCGCGGGTAGAGTGGATACCATGACGGTTAGCTCCTCCGGAAAAAGAGAATAGTTACCCTTGAGTTAGATGGGAATTGAGAACAATCGAGATGTTCGGGGGGGGACTAGGGGTGCTGAAGCGTGTGGCTTGCTGCATTCGAACTTAGAATGTAGCACCATTATAGAGCATTGTCAATAGAATATCCCAAGTCTTTGAACCGATTTCGATGGCATTAGCTTAATTTCTCCTGGATGACAGTTTCTGCTACAATGAGCGCCCATGATAATAGACTTTCATGCTCATATCTTTCCACCCCACATCCGGGCCAATAGGGCTCCCTATCTGGCCCGAGACCACACCTTCTCTCATCTTTATTCTGATCCCAAAGCCCGGTTGAGCACAGCCGATGAGCTGGTGGAGAAGATGGACGCCTGGGGCATCCAGGTGGCCGTAACCGTGAATATGGGCTGGTCAGTCCACGAGTTCTGTGTCGAGACCAACGACTATATCCTCGAGTCGGCCCGCCGCTTTCCCGATAGGCTGGTGCCTTTCTGCGTGGTGAACCCCGCCCTGGGGGGCAAGGCGGTGGAGGAAGTGGAGCGGTGTGCCATGCTGGGGGCCAGGGGCATCGGCGAGCTCCATTCCTACGCTCAGGGCTACCGGCTGGACGACTCTCGGGTTATGGGGCCGGTGATGGAGGTGGTCCAGCGTCACGGGGTCATCGTTCTGACCCACTCCTCAGAGCCCGTGGGGCATGACTACCCGGGCAAAGGGACGGTGACGCCAGAGCAGCTTAGTGGATTTATTAATGATTTCCCAGATGCCACCATCGTATGCGCCCACTGGGGTGGTGGGCTTCCCTTCTACGCCCTGATGCCCGAGGTGAGGGAGTCCCTGAAGAACGTGTATTTCGATACCGCCGCCTCTCCTTTTCTATACACGCCTCAGGTGTTCCCCACTGTGGTCGAGGCCATTGGCTACGAAAAGATACTATTCGGCACCGATTACCCATTGATCAGCTACAAGCGCCTCTTGGGACAGGTGGATGGGCTTGGGTGGCCTCAGCATGTGAAGGACGGGGTGCTGGGGGGCAACGGGGCGCGACTTCTCGGCCTGTGATAAGCAGTCATCAGTCTAGTGTTCTTTGAAAACTCGTTTATCGGCGGAGTAATGTACGCCTGTACATCTCTTTAGTCGAGTTCAGGACATGCTTCGGCCCGTGAGGTCTCCCATGAAAGGAGGCGGGGCCCGGGGCAGAGGGCTAGGGATGGTAGGCGGGGATGTCACTGAAAATGGTTGAAGAGCTGAAAACCCTGCCCGATCTGTTGAAACCCGGGTTGCGCCTGGTGTTCGTCGGGATCAACCCCGGCAGCTACTCGGCCAGGAGGGGGCACTACTACGCCGGCCCGGGTAACCTCTTCTGGTGGGCCTTGAACGAGTCTGGTCTGGTGGACCGGCCCGTGGGCCCCGAGGACGATGCCTCCCTGACCGGCCTGGGGATCGGGTTTACCGACGTGGTGAAGCGGCCTTCCAACAGCGCCTCTGACCTGAACCGCCAGGAGTTCAAAAAGGGGGCGGAAGAGCTGTTGAAGAAACTTCAATCGTACAAACCGTGCCTGGTTTGTTTCAACGGCCTTACGGGGTATGCGCACTGCTTCGGTGGGAAGGTCCGCCCGGGCCTTCAGAAGACGTCCCTGGGCGATTCCAAGATCTATGTGGTCCCCTCCACCAGCAGGCGCAACGCCCAATACCAGAGAGACCAGGTCCTTCGATGGTTTAAGGGCCTCCGGGCATGCTTGGACCAGTTGAAGTGCGAATCTATGACCCAGGCGGATGGTGGTGCCGGATAGGGGCGGAGATGAAGAACAGGTCCGGGCTTTTATCGCCATCGAGTTGCCGTCTCAGATCCAGGAGCTCCTCGGACAGCACATACAGAGGCTGAGGGCCGCGCTCTCGGGCCCGGTGCGATGGGTGGCTCCTCATTCGGTACACCTCACCCTCAAGTTCCTGGGCAACGTGCCCGGGTCGTTGGTCCCTACCATCGGAGACGCGCTGGAGAGGGCGTGCAGGGGTACGGGCGCCCTGGAGCTGAGAATCGGGGTCCTGGGCTGCTTTCCCAACCCTCGCCGTGCCAGAGTGCTGTGGCTGGATGTGGAGGGTGATAGGGAGATACTGGCGCCTCTATAGGCGAGGATAGATGAGGAGATGGCGGCACTGGGATTTGACAGGGAAGGTCGTGCCTTCGTGCCCCACCTGACCCTGGCCCGGGTTCGGGGAGGGGATGGGCGGGGGCGGGGAGCTGGAATCGAGCCCCGAATCCTGGAGGAACTGATAGCCCGGTGGCCGTCTGAAAGGCCTGGGTTCACCGTTACGGGTGTGAGCCTGATGAGCAGCATCCTGAGGCCGGGGGGCGCTGAGTACCAGAGGCTGGCCTTTGCGGGGCTGAAGGATAGGGAGAGCCAGGAGAAGGAACCCCGTATTATAAGAGAGGGAAAGCCCTGGAAATGAAAGCCGCGGCCCTTGACACAGGAAACGGGCCCTCATATACTTGAGCTACGCCTCAGAGACGGACGGTTGTCTGAAAACCTGATAGCGAAAGCGCAATTGGCAGATTAAAAGACGATAGCAACTTGATGATACTCAGGACGGCTTGAGTGACATCAAGCCGTTCGTTTTTCTGAGAGCACCTTAACAACTGAATAGGACAGATCGTTCTGTCCGGGTCTTAATGTAGGTCAAGTTACTAAGGGCGCATGGTGGATGCCTTGGTGCCAAGAGCCGATGAAGGGCGTGGCAAGACTGCGATAAGCCTCGGTATGCTGTCTAGCAAGCTAAACCGGGGATTCCCGAATGGGGAAACCCTCCCCGATAGAATCGGGGAACTTCTGGCTGAACACATAGGCCAGATAGAGGTAAGCGGGGGAACTGAAACATCTAAGTACCCCGAGGAAAAGAGATTATTCCTTTAGTAGTGGCGAACGAAAGAGGAAAAGCCCAAACCCGTAGGTCTCAGTGGGCTGGGGCCCTATGCCCTACGGGTGTTGTAAGGCACGACTGTTCCGACCCCAGAAGGAGCAAGGAGTTACAAACCAAACCCTAGCAGAAGGTGGCTGGAAAGCCCCGCCGTAGAGGGTGATAGTCCCGTAGGCGAAAGGGAGAGGCTCCTGTCGTGTTCTTGAGTACCACAGGACACGAGAAATCCTGTGGGAAGCTGGGGAGACCACTCTCCAAGGCTAAATACTCTTGGCAACCGATAGTGAACTAGTACCGTGAGGGAAAGGTGAAAAGCACCCCGGGAGGGGAGTGAAATAGAACTGAAACCATGTGCCTACAAGCGGTCAGAGTCCCGATTTATCGGGATGATGGCGTGCCTATTGAAGAATGAGCCGACGAGTTAATCTGCGTGGCTGGTTAAGCATCTCTGATGCGGAGCCGCAGCGAAAGCGAGTCTGAATAGGGCGTACGGTCCTTTCGCCTTCGGGAGGAGGGACGAAGTCGCGTGGATTAGACCCGAAACCGGGTGAGCTACCCATGGCCAGGGTGAAGCTCCGATAATCTCGGAGTGGAGGCCCGAACCCGTTACTAGTGCAACAGTATGGGATGAGTTGTGGGTAGAGGTGAAATGCCAATCGAACCCGGAGATAGCTGGTTCTCCCCGAAATGCATTTAGGTGCAGCCTTGGGGATTCAACCATGGAGGTAGAGCTCTGAATGGGCTAGGGGGCGAAAAACCTACCAATCCCAATCAAACTGCAAATGCCATGGTTCCACACCCCGAGAGTGAGACGGTGGGGGATAAGCTTCATCGTCGAGAGGGAAACAGCCCAGACCATCAGCTAAGGTCCCTAAGTAAAGGCTAAGTGTCAAAGGAAGTAGGGTCGCAGAGACAGCCAGGAGGTTGGCTTAGAAGCAGCCATCCTTTAAAGAGTGCGTAATAGCTCACTGTTCGAGGGATTCTGCACCGACAATGTAGCGGGGCTCAAGCCTTTCACCGAAGCTGTGGCTCCCCGATTTATCGGGGGGGGTAGGGGAGCGTTCTCTTCACAGCCTTTGTCCCGGCGAGGGTCGGGGTATTGGTGCGTTGAAGTCTCGGTGTAAACCGGGATGGAGCGGAGAGAAGTGAGAATGTCGGCATGAGTAGCGTAAGACATGTGAGAAACATGTCCACCGTAAGCCTGAGGTTTCCTACGGAAGGTTAATCCGCGTAGGGTTAGTCGGGCCTAAGCCGAGGACGAAAGTCGTAGGCGATGGACAACGGGTCAAAATTCCCGTACCGCTGGTGGATCGCTTTAAAACGAAGGGGGGACGCAGAAAGGTAGGCGGATCGTGCCCATTGGACATGGCACGTCCCCAACCCCGGACCACGCCGGAGCAGGCAAATCCACTCCGGATATAGGTTGAGGGAAGGGGGAAGCTTTGATTTCGGTCAAGGCGACTCTGCTGAGCCCACGCTGCCAAGAAAAGCCTCGTCGTTATGGTGTATCAGCGCCCGTACCGCAAACCGACACTGGTGGGCGCTCCGAAATCGGAGAAGGTGATCGAGAGAACCCTCGTTAAGGAACTCGGCAAAATAACCCCGTAACTTTGGGATAAGGGGTGCCCTTGAGGGTGAAGAAGCGCCTATATGGTGCCGATAGAGCTGGTTGGGGTGGACTCGTCGACTTCGGTTGGCTGAGGACTCCCGGTTGGCAAAGTCGGATTACCTGGCTGCTGAGTAGCCCATGGGGGCCACAGAAAATCGGCCCAAGCGACTGTTTAACAAAAACATAGGTCTCTGCGAAAGCGAAAGCTGAAGTATAGGGGCTGAAGCCTGCCCAGTGCTG
>JACZVB010000049.1 GCA_022572865.1 Chloroflexota bacterium
CGTGTACATTCCCGCTGACGGTAGTGATGGCCAGGACTTCCAACTCGGGCGATGCCAGGGCCAGGAGGATGGCGAACGCGTCATCGACGCCGGCGTCCACGTCCAGGATCACGACGCGCTTTCCCATCTGGTTGTCAGTATCCATTAAACTGTGAGGGGTCGGGGGCCTTGGTCAAAAACGGATACGTCGCCGACTAGGTTATATCTATCCAAGTAGTCAGGGCAAGGGGAAGAATTGGCAGCCAGGCCAATAGTGGTCGCCGGAAGCATCAACATGGACCTGGTCATCAATGCGGACCGGATGCCCAGGCCCGGGGAGACGGTGCTCGGCGACCGGCTTCAGTACATACCCGGTGGCAAGGGCCTGAACCAGGCCATAGCTGCCAGACGCCTGGGCGACGGGCCCGTGACCCTGATCGGAAAGGTCGGCGAGGATGCCTTCGGAGACACCCTGCTCGAATTTCTCCATTCCCAGGACCTGGGGCTTAGCGGCGTGACCAGGACGCCTACACCTACGGGCATCGCCCTCATCACCATAGATGCCACCGCCGAGAACGCCATTGTCGTGGTGCCGGGCGCCAATTTTACTCTAAGGCCCGAGGACATCGACGCCATGAAAGGGACCGTCTCGAAGGCGGAGGTCGTCGTGGCCCAGCTAGAGATTCCCGTGCCTACAGTCCAACATCTCTTTCGGATGGCGAGGGAAGAGGGAGCCTTGACGATATTGAACGCGGCTCCTGCCGCCCAGGTCCCCCCGACGCTGCTTGCGCTGGTGGACTACCTCTGCGTCAACGAGACGGAGCTGGCGGCAATGGCCCGTCTGGATAGGGAGCCTCAGGAACTGGACGACATAGTCACAGTGGCCCGGGGCCTGAAGGGCCGGGGCGCCGGATGTGTCATCGTTACCCTGGGGGCCAGGGGCTCCGTCACCCTGGCTGACGACCAGGTGATAGTCATAGAGGGGCGCAAGGTGGCCGCCATCGATCCTACTGGAGCCGGCGATTGCTTCGTCGGCGGCCTGGCGGCCCGGCTAGCGCAAGAGCCCACCTTCGAGGGGCGCTGGATTTCGCCAACTACGCCGCCGCCCTCTCCGTGGAGAGAGTGGGGGCCAGCACATCCATCCCGTACAGGTCGGAGGTGCCGAGCGAGTTTGAAGAGAAAGACCAGTAATGGAGTGGGGCCGGGTCGGCGGCCTACTGGCCCGTGAACTCGACGATTGTTCCATTCACATTTGCGGTATAGGTATCGCCCGCCTGGAAGTCGCTCCCCAGTGATATCACCGCCTCTACAATTCCGTACACCTGCGCGCAAATAATATCCTGCTCCAAAGGCTCCAGGTTGGTGACCTGAACGCTTATAGAGTTTCCAATTCGGAACAGCCGGTATCCACCGGAGACGACACAGGCATTCGGCAGGCCCGACTCCACCACCAGGTTGAACTGGGGCGGAAAGATCTCCAGAATCTGTATCTCTACTTTATCGAGGGGCGCTCCCACCCGGACCATGCCGGCCCTCCCCAGCCTGGTATCGGTCCAGATGACTCGCCAATTGGCCCGCTCTTCAAAGAAGTCCGGTGCCCGCCCGTCGCCCTGACCGGTGATTCCGCCGTCTGGATGGGCGATGATGTTACCCTCGGCATCGTACAGGTTGCTGAAGAAGTCGCAGCATTGAGGAATCTGGAAGTAGACCGTCTGCCCCTTATACGCATACCGGGCTATCGACCTGAATGAGCCCGTTGCCGGCTCCCCTTCCAGCTCGTCGATCAGGTCCGCCAACCAGCCGGGGATCTCAGTTGCGGCGCCCCCGGTCGTCGGGCCTGCGGCATCGGATTCCAGCTCTTGAATCGCCTCGGAGCTGAAGCCTTCCCAGTTGAAATCTCCGTTGCTGCGGGACTGGATCAGTACCAGTCTCCCCGTCTGCAGGTCATACCCGAAAACCGTCTCCGTGGTCCCCGAGTAGTTGTCTTGATCGGAGCGGATATGCTCGGTCTTGAAAAACAGCTCAGCGGTAAGTCCGGATGAGAGGCTCCTCTCCCCGACGGCCTCGCCCCTGGTGAGGCCCGCTTGAGACCAGGCTTTCTTGTGGCAGTCCCAGTCCAGGGTCAGGGCGGGAGGAAGCCCGGCAACGGATATCGTGGCCTGGTCCAGATTCTGGTCGTCCAACTTCAGCACGTTGTTATCGGCATCCAGGAACACGCTGGTCACCTGTATGTTAGCCCTGGAATTACCCACCGATACCGTAGAGTCTCCCACCACCCAGTCTGCGTCATTGATGTTCGTTATCCTGAAGGTGGTGGACTGACGGGCCGCGCCATCGGGTATATCGCCGAAGTAGTTGCCCATGACCATTACCGGGCCACTTATGGTCCAGCTATCACCTATGGAGACGCCCAGAGAGGCCGCGGGGATACACAGCCCCTCGGTCGGGTCCTTGGCAGCGATAGGGACAGGGGTTGGAGTTGGGCCTGGGGCCTGTGTAGGGGTGGGGGTAGAGGTGGGCGGTGGCGTGCTGGTGGCAGTTGAAGACGGCAGGCTTGTAGCCGTGGGAGACGGCGCAGGCGCAGAGCTCTCCGTCCCACCTCCACAGGCCAGGGCCGCCAACACAAGGGCCGGGAGGGTCAATATCAATAGTAATCGCATTAGCCTTGTCTCATGTTGTGATTTTTCCACACCCAATAATAGAACGGAAATCCGTTGCAATCGGTTCCTCGCTGGTCATGAGGAACCGCTAGAGGTGAAGTAAAAGGGGACGCGGCCTCTCCATCCCATTCAAGGGTAATACAACCTCTGAGCTGCCTTCTCCAGATCGCGGCGAAAGTCGGGATGGGCAATGTTTATCAGCTCCCGGGCCCTCTCCCTTATCGACTTGCCGAGCAGTCGGGCCACACCGTACTCCGTCACTACGATGTCGGCAAAGGTCCGGGGTATGGTGATCACGGTCCCCTCCTCGTGCTGGGGGACTATCTTGGAGACCGTGCCACCCAGGGCCGTCGAGGTCAGCAGGGTGATGGCCCTGCCTCCCCTGGACAGCACCGCCCCGATATGCAGCTCAGGCTGGCCCCCGGTTCCGTTGTAAAGCCGGGCCCCGAAAAGGGTCTCCGAGTTGATCTGCCCCGACAGGTCTATTGAGATGGCGTTGTTTATGGACACCTGGTTGTCGTTAGCTGTCACGTTTCGGATATCCAGAACGTAGTCTGCGTCCCTCAGCTCTACCAGAGGATTGTCTGCAGCATAGGCCACCTCTTCTGGAGTGCTGCCCATCAGACCGATGAACACCGCCTTGCCCCTATGGAAGGTCTTGCGGCTGCCGTTGACTATGCCCTTCTCCACCAGCGTCAAGATCCCCGGGGCCGACATCTCAGCATACCAGCCCAGGTCCTTCTTATCGTCGAAGACCCCCAGAGACGGCAGGAAGACTCCCGGGGTGCCAACCCCGATCTGGACCGTGTCCCCGTCCCTGATAAGTTCAGCGACGTACCCGGCCACGCCCTTGGCCTGGTCTGAGGGCTCGACCCAGCCTGTCCATCGGGCCCACCCCCTCACTTGAGACACGCTACCGCCTATCAGGGCCGGCAACGCTTCTCGCCGCTGGCCGTCGGACATGAGGGGGGAGATCTTATGAAGCTCGGCCCGCAGCTCCGGGTCTCGGGCTCCATCTATGAGCCCCCTCCCCTCCTCCAGGGACATGCCCGGAGGCGTGTACTCCACGAAGGCATCAATCTGGGAAACGTGAATGTAGTTGGTGCCGTAGGTCCTTATCTGGCTTTCGTCCACCTCGACGATCACCTTTTTCGCCGCCCCGGCCAATCGCCGTTTGTGCCACAGCTCGGCCCCGAAGCTACAGAAGCCGTGATCATCGGGAGGCGAGACTACCGCGAAGAGGAAGTCAATGGCCCGGCTCGTCCGCCCATCTTCGTCGAAGGGCTTCAGCTCGGTGGAGAAGAGCACCGGTTCGAAGTCGATCAACCTCTCATCGTAGGCGGGACGGCAGATGTCCCCCATATAGCTCGTGATCGTGATGTCGAAGGAATCGTTCCATCCGGGCTGGAGCCAGCCGGGATTGTGGTGAGCGCCCACCATGTGCAGGCGGACATCGCGGAGTTCCTCCCGGCGAGCCGCCAGGGCATTCATCAGAAGGGTGGGCTGGGGCGAGACGGGAATGGTCACCCCATCCCCGGATTTTATGGCCTCGACCGCCTCTTCCGCCGAGACGGTGTTCCTCTTGTAGTGTTCTCTCCAGTCCATGAGACCGCCTCTTATAACAGGCCCGTCACCCTAGCCGATAGCCTTCCCATCCGCCGCGGTTATCACGATACCACAGCTGCTTTCGAATCCTCTTCCCAGTAGACGCTTTAGCCCTGCCTAGCGACACCCACAGCCCAGACGTATCCATCGGGGTCGGCGATCATCACCTCCCGCCAGCCGTGGGGCTTGTCCGTTGCGGGCTGAATGATATTGGCCGCGTATTCCCGGGCCCTGGCCTCCGCCTTATCGGGATCGATGCCGAGTATTCGCAGCTCGGCCCCCAGGCCCCGACGCTCTCCTGAGGTCAGATGCTCCAGCCACGGGTGCGTGTCGTAGGTGTGGTCGGCGTGGAGCATGAACTCCACTCCCGTCACCTTTATCGATGCGAAATCCTCATCCCAGTAGACGATATCTCCCTCCAGCACCTTCTCATAGAACCCCACCGACCTTGATACGTCCCTCACCAGCAGGTTCACCGTGAAAGTGGGAAGGGAGCGGCCGTAGGCATCGGCGGGCATCCAGGGCTCCCGGGTGCTCTTTTGCATGTGTGGCCTCCTAAGTTGATAGGCGCTGTGGCTATTCTCCGTTGGCGGTCCCCGCCTTGACAAGGGCCGGAGGGGCTGCATACGATATGTTTATAACGGTTGGAGGACGCCATGCCTGTTTACGAATACAAATGTCCTGGCTGTGGGAACCAGTTCGACCTGTTGCGCCGCATGAGCCAGGCCGATGAGCCTGTGACCTGTCCCTCCTGCAACAACGGGGCACAGAGGGTGCTGTCCGTCTTCGCCTCCTTTACCACCAGCGACAGCGGATCGATGGTGCCCGTCGCCGGGGCGGGCGTGACCTGAGGCGGGTGCGGTCCCACCGGGTGTGGGTGCTCCAGCTAAAAACCTTTAAGGTGATCTCCACATAGGGGCCGCTGGGAGCGGCCTCTATTTTATGGGTGGGACGCCCAGGGTCTAGGGGGTAGTGAACTGAGATTCCAGGCCCGGGCTTAGGGCCCCGGCCCTCCCCTCATCTTCTTGTCGGCCCCGACGCCTCAGCCACAGGTATCCTCCACCCACCGTAACCAGCAGCAGGGCCTGGCCTATGGTCATCAGGGCCACGAAGATGGTCGCATCCAGAAAGAAGCTCTGGGGGAACATGGCGATGAGGTTGTGGATCCTGGGGTCTAGCTGCCAGAAATCGTTGGAAAACCCGAGCTGGTGGAACTTGAGGAAGAGGGCATCGAAGCCGACCAGCGCCACGAGGCCGATGGCCAGTATCGCCGCCAGGGTGCCCCCTCCGCCCCAGAGGACCCTTCTGGCCAGCAGGGGCAGCGCGGCCCTTCTGCGAAACGTAACGTAGAGGGCTGCATACCCCAACAGGAATCCCAGGCTGATCCACTGCAACAGGTAGACCCTTTGTATCAGGCCCTTCACGTCCTTCATGTGGATGATCTCTCGCTGGGTGAATAGCTGGCGCTCCTCGCCGTAGATGGTGGCCCGAGGGTCGATGAACTCCTCGTCGTTGTTGAAATAGTCCCTGATCTCAGCGCCGATTCTGGTAAGCTCGGGCCTGGGAATCCCGGTCCGAAGGCTGATGTCGTACTGATCGAAATCATACTCGTACAGCCCACCGGCGTTGATGGCGAACCTGACGCTGCTGGTTATGAGCAACACCAGTATCGCCAGGACCGCGAGGATGCTTCCCAGCGCCAGGGCCAGGCGGAGGAATTGCTGTTGTCGCGCCGGCAGTTGGGATATCGCCTCAGTCATGTCGGGTTCCTCGACAACTTAGAGTCGTCACTCCCCTCATGTTAGGTAACCGATTTTCGCCTTGTCAAGGAATGGGGCCCTGGGTATAATCACCCTGCAGTCCCATTCAAGCCCCAGCGGGGTGCTCCATTGTCTAGTAACGGAGACCTGCCCACTTTCGATACCCTGGCCCGTATAGTAGCCCGGCTTCGCTCTCCAGAGGGATGTCCCTGGGACAGGGAACAGACCCACCAGTCTATCAGGGGCTACCTGTTGGAGGAGTGCTACGAGGCCCTCCAGGCCCTGGACCAGGGCGAACCCGAGAAGCTGAGGGATGAGCTGGGAGACGTATTGCTGCAGGTGCTCCTCCACTCCCAGATCGCGGCCGAAGCGGGGGAGTTCACCATCGACGATGTGGTGGCAGGGCTGGCGCGCAAGCTGATTCGACGCCATCCCCACGTCTTCGGAGACGACCACGCCTCCACCGCCGGCGAGGTGGAGATTAACTGGGAAGCGATCAAGAAGAAGGAGATGGGGAGGAAGTCGGTCCTAGAGGGGGTGCCTCAACAGATGCCCGCCCTGGCCTACAGCCACTCGATACACCGCCGGGCGGCTAACGCCGGCTTCGACTGGGCGGACGTGGACGGGGTCATGGACAAACTGACGGAGGAGGTGGCCGAGTTCCAGGAGGCCGGGTCCAGGGAGGAGCAGGAGGAGGAGATGGGGGACGTTCTCACAACCCTTGTCAACGTGGGGCGAAAGCTGGGCCTGGACCTGGAGTCGGCCCTGCGAATGTCCAATCGGAAGTTCTATCTTCGCTTCTCCGGTATGGAGAGGCTTTGCCGCGATCGGGGAATAGAGCTCAGAGAGCTTTCTCCCTCTCAGCAGGAGGAGCTGTGGCAGGAGGTCAAGACGATGATAGCCGAGGAGAAGGAAATTGGCGGGCCAACCCCATAACCCCGAGACGCAGGTGAGTCCCGGGGCCGCCGACGCCCTGCCCCTGTCAGGGGTAAGGGTCCTGGACCTGAGCCAGGCCCTTGCCGGTCCCTTCGGCTCCCGAATCTTTGGCGACCTGGGGGCCGAGGTGCTCAAGATAGAGCAGCCCGGCGTCGGCGATTCCAGCCGCCGGTTTCCCCCCTATTTCCTGAAAGGAGAGAGCGCCTATTTCCTGGGCATGAATCGAAACAAGAAGGGCCTGACCCTGAACCTCAAGAGCGAGAAGGGTAAGGATATATTCCGCAAGCTTGTCCAGGTCTCCGACGTGGTCTATGAGAACTTCCGGCCCGGGGTGATGGCCCGGCTGGGACTGGATTATGAGGCCCTCAAGGGGACATACCCCAGGATAATTTACTGCTCCATATCGGGCTTCGGAACCAGCGGGCCCCTAAAGGATAAGCCAGCCTTCGACGGTATGATCCAGGCCATGGGCGGGGCGATGTCGGTAACCGGGTTCAAGGGGGGACCTCCGGCCCTGCAGGGGTTTCCCATGGGCGATTTGGGCGGCGGCCTTTACGCCGTTCAGGGGGTGCTGGCGGCCCTCTACGCACGGGAGCAGACGGGGCTGGGACAGGAGATATCCATCAGCCTTCTGGACGTGCAGATAGCCCTCCAGGCCCACATCGGACAGCTTTTTCTGGTCTCGGGGAAAGTGCCGCAGCCCATTGGCTCTAGTCACGAGACCAACGTCCCCATCGGCGCCTTTCAGACCCGGGACGGCTCCTACGTCCAGGTAAGCTGCCCTACCCAGAGGTTCTACGAGAACCTTGCCCAGGTCATCTCCCGGCTAGATGGCTTCGGCGGCCTGCCCTGCGACCCGAGATTTGCTACCCCGGAGCTGCGGATCAAACATAAGGCCGAGCTGGATGAGATATTGGGAAAGGCCTTCGCTACCAGAGGGCCCGAGGAGTGGGCGGAGGCTTTAGACGAAGGGCAGGTGCCCAGCGCCAAGGTGAACAACTTGGCCGAGGCCCTCTCCAATCCCCAGGTGATTCACCGGAACATGGTGGTGGAGCAGGACCACCCTGTAAGCGGCAAGTACAAGTCCGCGGGCAGTCCCATCAAGATGACCCAGACCGAGAAGGAGGCCTTCAACCCCGCGCCCCTCCTGGGCCAGCACAACCAGGAGGTCCTGACTGGCTTGCTTGATTACTCGCCAGAGGAGGTGGAGGGATTCAAGAGGGAAGGAATTATTTAAGCCTCTTCAT
>JACZVB010000423.1 GCA_022572865.1 Chloroflexota bacterium
AAGGGAAATCAGCCCGTTGAAATAGTCGGTTAGCTATCCGTTAGCTTTTCTGGAAATGCGCATTTCTGCCTATAGGGAATCAGGGCATTTTAGACACAAATCAAGTACGTGCGCCCGTAGCTCAGTGGATAGAGCATCGGTCTTCGGAACCGAGGGTCGTGGGTTCGAATCCCTCCGGGCGTACCACGTTGGCTACAAAAGGAGGATATTATGCCCAGCTTGCTTATCAACGGCGCAAATATAACCTACGAGGAGATGGGCAGTGGCACGCCCCTGGCCCTTACACCAGGCGGCAGATCTGGAATGGATGCCGTCAGAGGGCTTGCGGAGCGTCTGGCCCCACACTATCGGGTCATCATCTACGACCGGCGCAACTGTGGGGCCTCCGACGTGATCATCGGCGGGGAGCTATCGGAGCAGGAGATATGGGCCGAGGACCTTCACGAACTCCTGAACCGATTGGATGCCTCGCCCGCGTACATCGGGGGTGGCTCCGCCGGGTGCAGAGTGTCGCTGCTGTTGGCCATGCGTCACCCGGAGACGGTCAAGGGACTCCTTCTATGGAACGTCACCGGAGGAGCGTTCGCCGCCGAGCGACTGGGCTACAACTACTACGAGAAATTTATAGACATTGCTATAAAGGACGGCATGAAAGGGGTCACCGAAAGCGAGTTCTTTGCAGAGCGTATCCAACAGAATCCCTCCAACCAAGAGCGCCTGCTATCCATGAACCACAGGGAGTTCATGGATGTGATGCAAAGGTGGCGTAACTTCTTCACCGCAGACAAACCCGTGATAGGGGCCACGGAGGTCGAGCTGAAAGCTATAAGTGTTCCCATGGTCATCATACCCGGTGACGACGATACCCATCCCAGAGTGGTGGGCGAGAACCTGCATAGGATACTACCCCACTCGGAGCTGCACCCGCCCCTCTGGTCTCGAGATGAGGCGGAGAGATTGAGACAGCAGGACCCGGCGCAATTCCAAGAGACGGGGCACGAGCAGAGGGCATCGATCTTCCTCGCATTTCTTGAGAAGATAGAGGCGGCCCCCGCTTCAGTCCATTGATTGGCCATAGGGGACAATTACTCTGTCGCGCTCTGTGTTTGTGGAAAGCTATCGATGTTAGCTGTATTTAGAGAGACCCCATGAACGAGACCCGCGACCTGGCACGGTTTGCCTCCGAGCTGGACTACGACCACATTCCACCGCAGGTTATACAGGCGGCCAAGGGCTATATCCTGGACTGCCTGGGCTGCGGGCTGGCGGCAACCAGCCTCCCCTGGAGCCTCATGGTGGCTGAACTGGCCCGGGAGTCAGGTGCCCCAGGCCCCTGCACACTCCTCGGCCTGCCGTGGCGCACCTCTGCCCCGTATGCGACTCTGGTCAATGGCACCATGATCGGCGGTTTCGAGACGGACCACGTCTACTCCCCCGCGTCCTGCCACCCGGGGGCGTCCGTCTTCCCGGCGCTGCTGGCGATTGCAGAAAGAGAGCACCTGTCGGGACGCCATTTCCTGACGGCCCTGGTGGCAGGCTATGAGGTGGTGTGCAGGATTGGGCAGGCGGCAACCCGGGCCGTGGAGGACGTGGCCGGGTTCCACGGGCCAGCCACCAACGGCCCCTTTGGAGCCGCCGCCGCCGTAGCAAGGGCCCTTATGCTCGACCCGGAGCAGACCGCCAGCGCCCTTGGCATCGCCGCTTCCAGCGCAGGCGGCCTTCTCGAGTTCTCCCTGGACGGCTCCATGATCAAACGGCTGCACATGGGAAGGGCCAGCCAGCTTGGACTGGAGAGCGCCCTCCTGGCCCAGAAGGGCTTCACCGGCCCCCATACCATACTGGAGGGAAGCCGCGGCTTCCTGAGGGTTTTTTCCCCGGACCCTCATCCGGAACGGCTTCTGGAAGGGCTTGGCAAGAGCTACGTCATGGAATCAGCCCTGCAGATCAAGTCCTACCCGTGCCACATCCGGGCACATCCCTTCGTGGATGCTCTGGTGCGATTCAAGGCCCGGCACCCCTT
>JACZVB010000424.1 GCA_022572865.1 Chloroflexota bacterium
TCGTCTCCTACATCGTACCTGTGCGCCTTTTCCATTTTCCCCGGGCTCACGCTTCCGTACCCTGCAACTGACCGGCTGCCGCCCTGGTGAGGAACCAGTGGGCCACACCAGAGGTTGGACGGACCAGAGAGGCTGGCAGCCGCGGGTCCCCTGGCCCGGGGGCCATAACCTCCCTTAGCACCGGCGCTTTGGACTCATCGGTTACCAGAAATAGTACCGTCTTGGCGGCATTGATGAGGGGAAGGGTGAAGGTGATACGGTAGGTCCCGAGATGGGACACCCAGGGGGCCACCACCAGGCGACTCTTCTCATCCAGGGCCCTACTCCCCGGGAAGAGGGATGCAGTATGGCCGTCCTCGCCCAGGCCCAGCAGAATCAGGTCGAAGGCCGGCACGGGGCCATCGAATACCTTTCGCAGTTCATCTTCATACTCTTTTGCCGCGACCTGGGACGGAGCCTCGCCCCTGATCCGGTGGACCTGATGGGCCGGAACCGGCACCCGGTCCAACAGCGACTCCCTGACCATGCGGTAGTTGCTGTCCCGATGGTCCGGGGGGACGGGCCTCTCGTCGCCCCAGAACACCTGCCACCCATCCCAGGCTATCCGGTCGGCGTAGGGGGACGTCGCCAGCAGCTCGTAGAGCATTCGTGGCGTCGAGCCCCCGGCCAGGGCCACGGTGAACCGCCCCGAGGCACGAGTCTCCTTTTCCGACAGGTCCACAACGAAGGCGGCAGCAGCGTGCGCAACATCCTTCGGGTCGCCCAGCACGTGCAGGCTACTCATCGGTGTCGTCGTGGACGCCGCACCCCCTGATCCAGGAACGCCCGTCCCTGGCAAGAAGGTCGTCTGCGGCGTCGGGGCCCCATGACCCCGGGTCGTAAGGGTGGGGTGGAGACGAGTCGGCCCCCTCCCATGCGGCCAGCAGGGGATCGACCACCCTCCAGGCCTCTTCGATGTGGTCGCTGCGTATGAATAGGGAAGCGTCTCCATCCAGTGCATCCTGGAGCAGGCGCTCATATGCCTCCGGTATCGCCTGGTCCCGAAAGGCGGAGCCGTAGTGAAACTCCATGTTTTCCGACCTCATGGCCATCCCCTGGTCGGGCACCTTCACCTCGAATCTCAGGTGGATGCCCTCGTCCGGCTGGATACAGATACCAAGCACGTTAGGAGTGAGTTGAGCGTCGGGGCCCGGGGCAAACATCATGTGAGGCGGGCACCGGAACTGGATGGCGATCTCCGATACCTTCTCCGTCATCGCCTTCCCAGAGCGTAGATAGAAGGGGACCCCCTGCCAGCGCCAGTTGTCGATGTAGAGCCGGAGGGCGGCATAGGTGGCCGTTGTAGACCCTGGCCCAACGCCTTTCTCTTCTAGGTAACCTCGGTATTGACCTCGCACCGTGTTCTCCACCGCATCCTCCGGAGTCCACCGCCGGATCGCCTTCAACACCTCCACCTTCTTGTTGCGAAGGGACTCGGCGTCTATGGCGCTGGGCGGCTCCATGGCCACCATTGTGAGCAGCTGGAGCAGATGGTTCTGAACCATGTCCCTTATCACCCCCGAGCCATCGTAGTAGCTCCCGCGGTCTCCCACCGGCACCTTCTCCGCAACAGTGATCTGCACGTTGTCGATGTAGTTGCGATTCCACAAGGGCTCGAAGATTGCGTTAGCGAAACGAAACACCAGGAGATTCTGTACCGTCTCCTTGCCGAGATAGTGGTCGATGCGGTACACCTGTCGCTCCTCTACTACCTGATGCACCACCCTGTTCAACGCCTTGGCCGAAACCATGTCCCTGCCGAAGGGTTTCTCAATTATGATCCGCCGCCAGCCGGTGTCTTCCTCGGCCAGGCCCGAGGCCTGGATGCCTTTGATGGCCGCCTCGTACAACGAGGGTGCAACGGACAGATAGATCAGGACGTTGGACGGCCCCGCTCCCTCACTGACCTCAGATAGCCGTTGCCGCAGACGCATGAAGTCCTCGGGCGCAGTGAGATCGCCACAGACGTAGAA
>JACZVB010000050.1 GCA_022572865.1 Chloroflexota bacterium
TCCGGCGATAGAGTTCGTCCTCCGCCCCTTTATCCTCGACAAAGGGCAGGTGGATGTATCTGGGGTCCTCCAGCACATAGTCCAGGCCGATTCCCACCAACCAGTTTACAAACAGGTGGTTCATGGCGTTGGCCATCTGGAGCCAGTGGCCATCTTTGGTTCGCGCCACAAAGTACTGGGGGGTGGGCTCGGTGCGAGGCAGGCCGACATTAGGGTCCCGGCCCCATTGCTTGAACTGCCAGATCAGCCAGTCCCAGTCGTAGATGGCCAGTGCCTGGAGCAGGCTGGTCTCGACCTTCTGCCCCCGGCCCGTTCCCTCTCTGGAGTAGAGGGCAGCCATGGCGCCTTGCAACGCCAGCATGGCCGCGCCGAAACTGGCCACGGGCAGAGCCGAGAAGATGGGCCCGTCCTTTTCTATCTGGTTATCGAAAGCGTGAAAGCGGCCCGTAAGGGCGGCTACTATACCGTCATAACCCTTGATATCCTGGTAACACTCCAGGGGCCCGAACCCGCTGATGGCGCAATACACAAGCGCCGGGTTGAGTTGTTGTAGGGAGTCGTAACCGGCCCCGAGCCGTCCGGCGACCCCCGGCCGGAATGTGTGCAACAGAACATCGCTGCCAGCGACGAGCTGATGCAGAGACTCGCGGCCTCCCGGGGTCTTGAGGTCCAGGGTCACGCTTTTCTTTCCCCGGTGCCACATGTAAGAGGCGTAGTGCCGGCGGGTGGGATCACCGCTGGGGGGCTCGATCTTGATTACCTCGGCCCCGGCGTCGGACATGATCATGGTGGCCAGGGCCCCGGACATGCTTAGCGATAGGTCCAGGACTCGGAGGCCGCCACAGATTTGGGAACTCATGGGTTTTTCCTAACGCGGAGCCGTCATCAAATGATGCGCTTGCCGGTACTTCCAGGAGACGGACCCTTGAGACGAATAAGGACCTGCTTCGACCCTTCGGCCTTGCTCCCTTCGACAAGCTCAGGACAGGCCCTTCGACAAGCTCAGGACAGGCTGGCCTGGCATGAACGGGGTAGACGGGACTCCACGGCCATTTCTGCGGCCAGGCACTAGTTGAAGCCGTACATCCGGGCGGCGTTGGAGTAGACGATTTTCTCCTGCTCCTCCTCCGGGACCCCCTTCAGCACCTCGGCCAGGACCTTCCGGGAGTTGGGCCAGGTGGACTCCCTATGGGGGTAGTCGGAACCGAACATGATGTTGTCTACCCCGATGACCTCTCTAAGGGCAATGCCCAGCTCATCCTCCTGGAAGCACACGAACAGGTTTTCATGGAAGACATCACTGGGGAGCTTGTCGCCCTTGAACCTGATCTCGGTGACGTAGCGGTGCTCCTTGTAGGCCATGTCCATCTGCTTGATGAAATATGGGGCCCAGGCCAGCTCGTACTCCACCACCCCTACCTTGAGCCTGGGATAACGCTCGAAGACCCCACCGAAGATCATGCTGGCCACTGACCGCCTTACCCAGTAGTCCTGGGTGGCCCTGAAGGCCGAGGTGCCCGTGACCGCGGCGTTATTGGCAAAGGACCCTATGCGCCCGGGTCCCGGGCGGACCGACCCCGAGTGCATGCCGATGGGAAGGCCGGCGTCCTGGGCTGCGGCCCAGAAAGGCTCGAACTCCGGCTGGTCGTAGTGCCGGTCTTCTGAGACGTATGCCGGGATCACCAGGCCGGCCAGGCCCATTCCGGCGCACCGCTGCAGCTCGCTGATCGCATCATCGATGTCGTCGAAGCTGATGAGCCCCGTGCCTTTCAGCCTGTTGGGATAGGCCTGCCCGAACTCCGCGGACCAGCCGTTCAGGGCCCTGAAGCAGGCGGAAAGAAGCTCGCCACCCACATCGACGGTGTAGAGTCGGGTCCCGATGGTGGAGTAGACCACCTCTCCCACTACCCCGTCCACCTCCATAGCCTTTAGCCGCTCGTGAGGGTCGTAGGCCGCCGCGGGGGTCTCCTCGTAGCTCCCTTCGATCTTAAGATTCTCAAGGTCTGTGTACCTTAGCCCTGCCTGAGTCGGCCCCCCGACAGAGCCTATCAGGATGTCCCCATCGACGATCCAGTTGTCCACACCTCCCTTGCTCACCACCCTGGGGGCCCTGTCCCTGAACTTGGCATCGGTCCGGGTCTGCCACAGGTCAGGGGGCTCCACCACGTGGGAATCGGCCGAGATCAGCTTCTCTAACACCATTGTCTCCTCCGGTCGCCCAGATTCAGTTGTTGCCGGCCCCTGCCTTTTTCTTGGCTATGGCGCTTATCGCCTCCATGACTACCCGGTTGGCGGCGACGGCTGTGATGTTGCCGGGGGTATCCCAGGCGGGCAGCACCTCGCTTACATCCATGCCGACGATATCGATCCGGGAGACGATGTGCCGGACGGCCCGCAGCAGTTCCATGGTGGTGAAGCCCCCCGGCTCGAGGCCTCCGGTCCCGGGAGCGTAGCTGGGGTCCAGAACATCGATGTCGATGGATAGAAAGACGTGCTCGGGGCCGTCCAATGCCTGGTTTATGGCGTCCTCCAGCACGGCATCGAGCCCTCGCTCCTCTATCTCCGCCATCAGGTGCCAGCGCATCCCCTGCTCCTTCATCCAGCCGAAGATGCTGGGCGGGGGCAGATATCCCCGCAACCCCACCTCGATGTAGTTTTTCCCATCGATCACCCCGTTCTCTATGAGCCGTCTCACCGGGGTGCCGTGATTGATAAGGGAGCCGCCGTAGCTGGAAGGGAAGGTGTCGGCGTGGGCGTCGAAGTGCAGGGCCCCAACGTTTTTGTAGCCGTATTTTTCGGCCACTGCGGTGATGTCGGGTAGGACGATGGTGTGATCGCCGCCCAGTACAATGGGCAGGGCGCCGGCGTCCAGGGCCTCTTTCACCTTGTTCTGGATGGCCTCCATACTGGCCTCGACCATGTTGGGAGGACAGTTGGCATCGCCGAAGTCCGCTACCTTGAGGTACTTCATGGGCTGGATGTCCATGCCCAGATGATACATGCTGCGGATGGGGCTTCCAAAGTAGTTGGCGGCGCGGATGGCATTGGGGCCGAACCTGGCCCCCGGCACGATCACGGCCCCGCTATCGAAGGGGGCGCCGATTATGGCTATGTCGGCCTCCATCTGTTTGAGCTCTTCGGCGTCGATGGCATATGGAAACTTGTTGAAGGTCTGGAGGCCGACGAAAAAGGGAGCCGGTCCTTCCGGATTCAGGTCGGGCATAAGATGCAGTCCTCGCTAAATAATCTTTGGCGCCAGCTTACTGGCCCCGCGCTACAGGTTATACGAAACCAGTTAGTCTGTCATTGGTACGAAAATAGCCCGCTCATCCTGAGCCCGTCGAAGGGCGAGCGGGCTCATACCGTTCATGGTTCGACTGGCTCACCACGAACGGATAAGCAATGTTCATTCTCGATGGTGATGGATGCAACATTTACGATTCTGAGGAATCCTCCTCAGGAAGGATGACGAAGAATCTAGGGCGGTGGGGCAATTCCTATTCCTAGCCTACCCTCCACTCCTAAGGGTGCCACCTTTGGTTAATAACATTCTAAGTGTTATTGGCCCGCTTATGCGCCAGGGCGGTAATGGCCTCCAGCACGACCCGGTGTGCAACCTCAGCGGTGACGGCCCCAGGGTCGTCGTAGGGCGGCGACACCTCTACCAGGTCCATGGCCACCAGATCGACCCGGGAGACGATGTTCCTGACGGCCCTGAGCAACTGGGTGGGGGTTATGCCCCCCGGCTCCGGAGTCCCCGTCCCCGGGGCGAAGCCCGGGTCCAGGACATCGATGTCTACGGATAGGTAGATGTACTCGGGCCCGTCCAGGGCCTGGTCGATGGCCTCGTCTATCACCACGTCGAACCCCCTCTCCTCTATCTCCGCCATCAGGTGCCATCTCATCCCCTGGGCCTCCATCCACTCCCAGACCTCCTGGGGAGGCCAGTATCCCCGCAGGCCTATCTGCACGAAGTTCCTGGGGGGAACGGCCCCGCTCTCGATGAGCCGGCGCATGGGGCTTCCGTGGGCGATGAGGCTGCCGCCGAAGCTGTCGGGCGCAGTGTCCGCGTGGGAGTCGAAATGGACTATCCCCACCTTGCCCCGGCCCCATGCATCGGCTACCGCCGTGGCCGATGGCAGGGTGATGGAGTGGTCGCCCCCCAGGACGATGGGAAGGGCCTTCGCCTCCAGCACCTGGGCCACCTTCCGCGCGATGGCCTGATGGGCCTGCTCTATGGAGTGAGGGGGGCAGTTGGCGTCGCCGTAGTCCACCACCTTCAGTATCTTGAAGGGGGCGACCCGGAGGGATACGTGATACATCGGCTCCACAGGGCTGCCACCCACGTACCCGGCCGCCTGCCTGATGGCACGGGGCCCGTAGCGGGTGCCGGGACGGATGGTGGCCCCCATATCGAAGGGCGCACCCATGATGGCGATATCGGGCTTCAAGCCCACCAGGTCATCGTGACTGGTGACGTAGGGGAGCTTGAGAAAGGATGGAAGGCCGATGAATGAGGGTTCAGCCTCCTGGGGCGCCCGTGCAACCATGTCAGCAATACTACACCTGGATCTGTAGACCATCAAGGCAAGTCCATTGACCTGCTATACCGGCGGCGGGTAAATTTAAGCCTTACCGGTACAAAAGTAGGCCGCTCATCCTGAGCCCGTCGAAGGACGAGCGGATAAGCCGTTCATGGTTCGACTAGCTCACCACGAACGGATCAAAAAGTTCATCCTTGGTGGTGTCGAGGGAAACAGTACAATTCGGTGGAATAGCATTTTAGCCCAGGAGGTGAGCTATGGAAGGTCCCAAGGGAGAGTACATCAACTCATACGTCGGGTTTCCGACCTTCTTCAACGCTCCCATAATCGGTCTCGATGATATCGAGGAAGGGATGACGGTCGTAGCCGGGGTCCCCATCGATCAGGGCATCAATCTAGGGAGGCTAGGAGCCCGCTTCGGCCCCCGAGGCATTAGGGAAGGCTCTTACAAGTATCGATCGGTGCAGGAGGTGGCGGAAAATCACACCACCGTGGACCTGGACACAAACATCGGGGTGAGGTTCAAGGGAGACCACACCATGGGAGACATAGGGGACCTGAAGATCTCGCCCCAGGACATCATGCAGACCACCGAAGGTGTGGCCTCGGGGGTGAGCGACATCGTCCGAAGGGGTGGGCTGCCGGTGGTGCTGGGAGGCGACCACTACGTGTGCTACCCATCCTTCGAGGGTTTCGCCCGAGGCATGATGGAGAGGAAGTCTAACCCCCGTATAGGCTACCTGCACATAGACAGCCACGCCGATTTTTGGGACCAGCTACAGGCGGGCAGCCGCTACAATCACGGGACTTCGGCTCGACGCATCAGTGAAAACTCGACGATCTCCTACAAGAATATGGCCTGGCTGGGGCTCAACGGCGCGGTCCTCGACGCCGAGCAATACCGGATGTACAAAAACCACAGCCTGAAGATGGTCACCGCCCGCATGATGATGGAAAAAGGTATAGAGGATGCCGTAAAGGAGGTGCTGGAGGTGGCGGCCGACAGCGTGGATGCGGTGTACGTGAGCATAGACATCGATGTCGTGGACGGCTCCGAGTCCCCGGGCACCACGGCCTGCGTCTTTCAGGGTATAAGGGCTCGGGAGTTCCTCTCTCTGATGTCGGCGCTGAGCCAGTACGACATAGTTAAAGGGATAGACCTGTGCGAGGTGTCGCCGCCCCTGGACCCGACGGGAAGGACTGTCCACCTGGCGGCCCTGGGCCTGCTGTCCATCCTGGGGCCCCGCCTCTTCGAGACCGTGGACATGGAGACCGGAAAGGTAACCGGATACCAGGGGTTCTCCTACTAGCAGGCTACGGAAGAAAAGAGTGTGCAGAGGGGTGAATCTCCCGCTCGTGGTGAGCTTGCCTGTCCTGAGCAAGGCCGAAGGGTCGAACCATGCCGGGGGCTTGGGGGCCTGTCCTGAGCCTGTCCCGATACTCGGGACTTGTCGAAGTGTCCCATCGAAGGGCCTGTCCTGAGCTTGTCGAAGGGGTGGTCGAAACCGCTATTGAAAACTCTCCCCCAATGACCGACTTGACAGGCGTGGTGGGTCATTATAATATGAATATTGAACCTACGATGAACGATTCCGGCGACCCTGACAGTAGTCGGTCGAACTTAACAACCGTATTAGCACTCGATTAAGAGCCGCATTGCTCTGCGCGCACTCCCTGCGAGCATAAGCAAGCGGCCTTTTGTTTTTGGAGGTATATGGCTTCCTGGGGAGGGGTAATTCTCGCAGCGGGCAAAGGGACCCGAATGCGGTCTCACACTCCTAAAGTGTTGCACCGGATAGCCGGCAAGGAGATCCTCCGATGGGTCATGGATGCCGTCCAGGTGCCAAAGCCCGATGCGGCTTTTATAGTAGTTGGCCCGGATGGCCCAGACGCCCAGGGCCCGCTAATTGATGGTGCCACGCTCCTGGTCCAGCGTGAGCGCCTCGGGACCGGCCACGCCCTGAAGCAGGCCCGGTCCCACTTGCAAGGCCGGGTCGACAACATCCTGGTGGTAAACGGCGACATCCCGCTGATCTCGGGACGTACCCTTCAGAGAATGATGGACCATCACCTCGAATCGGAGGCCAACCTGACCCTGCTGACCTGTCGAGTCGATGACCCGGGAGAGCTGGGCCGTATAGTCAGGGACTCCAAGGGCCGGGTGACCCGCATAATCGAGCACCGGGAGGCGGGCCCCCAGCACCTGGAGATCAGCGAGATCTGCTGTGGGGCCTACTGCTTCCGGGACGAATGGCTGTGGCCGGAGCTGGATGGCCTAGAGGCCCATGAGACCGGCGAATACTATCTAACCGACCTGGTGTCTCAGGCGTCCCGAGGGGACACAACAGTCGAAACCATAGAACCCGACGACCCCGTCGAGGCCCTGGGGGTCAACGACCGCAAGGACCTGGCCCGAGCAGCCTCTATCCTCTACCAGAGGGCCCGGGATTCCCTCATGGCCCGGGGCGTTACCCTTCAAGACCCACCCAGCACCTTCATCGATGCCACCGTCGAAATAGGTATCGATACCATCATCTTCCCCAACACGACCATAACGGGCTCCACCAAAATCGGAGAGTCGTGCCGGATCGGGCCCCAGGCCACCATCGCCGACGGGACCATCGGCAATCGTTGTCGCATCCAGGGCTCAGTCATAGAGGAGAGCACCCTGGATGACGGCGTCGAAGTAGGCCCCTTCTGCCACATCAGGCCCGGGTCTCATCTGGAGACTGGGGTGCATTTAGGGAACTACGTGGAGGTGAAGAAGAGCAGGCTCGGGCCTGGAACCCGGGTTGGCCATTTCACATATCTGGGAGATGCCACTTTGGGGGCTAACGTGAACATCGGAGCCGGTACCATAACCTGCAACTACGATGGCGTTAAGAAAAACCCTACAATCATCGGCGATGGGGCCTTCATCGGGTGTGATTCGATGCTGGTCGCTCCGGTGACCATCGGCGCTCGAGCGGTAACGGGGGCAGGGGCTGTCGTGACCCACGATGTGCCCGACGATACCCTGGTAGTTGGGATGCCGGCACGGGCCAGGGAAGACCCTACCGGTGAGCCCTCAGTGGACGAGAATTAACCCATGCTATCGTTTTATCACTGCACAATTTATCACTGCATAGCTATCGGCGCTATTCACGGGCGGCAATCATGGAAGGAGCGGTCCTTCAAGGGGAAAGGGTGCTAGGATGGCCCATTCGGAATCTAAGAAAGAGTCTACCGGAAACCACCGGAGGAACAGCAGAAGATCATCTGCCGGCCTGCTGGGCAAGCTGATCTCCCTGTTCAGGAGGAACCGGCACGCCTCCCAGGACCCTCCACCAGCTATTCTGGTGGACACCGAGGGACACGAACAGATTCTCGAGGAGGACGAATCCCAGATGGTCCGGTCCATCATCGCGCTGGACGAGACCATGGCCAGAGAGATTATGGTGCCACGCATAGATGTGGTGGCCCTGGACGTGAACACCTCCCTGTCCGACGTCGTCCGCACCATCATCGAAAGGGGCTTCAGCCGCATCCCCATCTACGAAGACACCATCGACAACATCGTGGGC
>JACZVB010000425.1 GCA_022572865.1 Chloroflexota bacterium
CTTGAAGCCAGGATTCTTTTCACACGCCCCTGATAAGAGGATGGCGGTTAGGAACTCGGCCCCTGAAAGCTGAAACAGGACAAACAGGAGGCCCAGGTTGACCCAGCGGTACTTCTCCTGCTCCTGAGGATCGGGCTGGCGCCACGAAAGGCCCAGGGTATGGAAGGAGATGGGCATGCTGCATTCGGCGGCGGTGGCCCAGAGGATGTTCCAGTCCTCGTGGTAGATGGGCTTGCTCATCTGGGAGACGTTTATCTCGGCCCCCCTAAGCCCCAGCTCAGCGGCCCGTCTGAGCTGTCTGGCGGATACCTGGGGATCGTGGCTGGTGAGGCAGGCCAGGGCCGCCAGCCGACGGGGGTCTGCCTTGACCAGGTCAGCGGCGAACTCGTTGTATATGTCGTATATTGCGGTTTGGACCCGGGCCTTGGGTCCGGAGGTGCCATACATTCCTCCGCCTACTCCCAGGACCCCGTAGATCACCTCGGCGTCCACGCCGTCGATATCCTGGTCCTTGATCCGCAGGCTTGGGTCGACGGGGTGGTAGACGCCCCGGCTTACACCATCGTAGAAGCCCACCTGGGCCATCCGGTCCAGGTGGCGGGACTCTCCTGGGACGTACTCTTCCTGGTCCCCAACGCCAAAGCCGCCGCCTCCGGCGGAGCAAAAGTCTTGTTCGTCGACGATCCAGCGGACCCCCTTTTCAGTGTCCTGGACCCTGGGCATCCGCTGTTTGAGCCCCTGGGGAGCGTTGGAGACGAACAGGTCTGAGGGCAGCCAGCGGAGGTCTAAATGGGTATCGGCGGAGATGACCTGGTAGGACATGTGGGCCTCCTTATCGGGTCAGAATACGACATTAACTCCGGACCACCGGTCATCACCTGTAGTCCCGTGTCACCGGGCCGCAACCCGGTTGAATAAGGCGACACCCTGACCCTGCGACGGCTAACGGGGTTAGTTGAAGCGGTACACCCGCATAGCGTTCTCGCAGGTGATCTTGCGCCGCACATCTTCCGGCAGGTGGCCCATACCTTCTTGTATCGCCTTTTTGGAGTCGGGGAAGACGCCGTCGGGATGGGGGTAGTCGCTGCCCCACATGATGTTGTCGAGTCCTATCCTCTCGATCTCGTCCATAGACACGTATTCAGCCTGAAAAGTCGAGTAACCCTGGCGGCGCCAGTATTCGCTGGGCTTGAGGGGGTATCCGAGGCGGAAGAGCCGGTCATCGTACTCCTGGTCGATCCTCTCGACGATGTAAGGAATCCAGCCGATGCCGCACTCGCCCAGGACGAACTGGAAGTCCGGGTGGCGCTCACAGGCGCCGGAAAGGACGATGCTGGTCAGGAACTCGGCCCCCGAGAGCTGGAAGAGGATGTAGCCCAGACCGAGGTCTACCAAGTGGTACTCTGTCTCCTCTCCACGCTCCGGCTCCCTGTGGGACACCCCCAGGGTGTGGAATGAAATCGGTATCTGGTATTCGGCAGAGGCGGCCCATAAGGAGTCCCACTCCTTGTTATAGACGGGTTTGGACATCATGCCGACGTTGATTTCGGCTCCTCTGAGGCCCAACTCCCCGGCCCGCCGTAGCTGTCGGGCGGCCACCTCCGGATCGTGGCTGCTTATGCAGGCCAGTGCGGTCAACCGGGAGGGGTCTACCTTCACAAAGTCGGCAACCCACTCGTTGTAAACGTCGTAGATGGTGGTAGTAATCTCGGGGTCCTTGAATCCCGGGCCGGAGAACCCTCCTCCTCCGATGCCCAGGATGCCGTACATAACCTCGGCGTCCACCCCATCGATGTCTTGGTCTTTAATGCGCAGCTCGGCCACCGCGGGATGGTATATCCTGTCATCGATGCCGTCGAAGAAGCCGACCTCTGCCATCCGGTCCAGGTGCTTGGACTGGCCTGGGACGTACTGGGCGAAATCTCCGGTCAGACCGCCTCCCCCAGCCCCGCACATGAACTCGCCCTCGATCTCCCACTGGGGGCCTTCCTTCCCCCCGGCC
>JACZVB010000051.1:0-1481 GCA_022572865.1 Chloroflexota bacterium
TGGAGATATCAGACCACCAGTACGGGATGGTGACCGACAGGTCCGACTCCCCTGTCCTGCGGCATTTGAATCCCAGGGAGGTCAGCACCTGCCTGCTCTTCTCCTGCTCTATCCGGGTCCCCAGCACCTGCTCCAAGCGGCGTGATGTGAGGCGGAGTGGCCTGGACCTGGTTTTTCCGGGGAAGATGTCTATGACTCCCCTGGCCACCGTCCCACCGGCCACCTGGGCCAGCAGTTGGGTAGCCCTCTTTAGGGCCTGGAGGGGAAGCCCGGGGCTGAGGCCCTTGTCGAATCTCAGGGACGCCTCGCTCCTCAGCTTCAACCGGATGGAGGTCCGGCGTATGCTGACGTTGTTGAAGCTGGCCGATTCGAGCAGGACCGAGGTGGTTTTGTCGGAGACTTCGGACCTTGCACCGCCCATCACCCCGGCAAGGCCCACGGGCCCGGATGGATCGGCGATGGCCAGCATATCGGGGTCCAGGGGCCGGGTTTCGCCGTCCAGGGTCAGCAGCCTCTCCCCGGCCCGTGCCCGCCGGACTGTGATCTTCCCATCCTCGATTCCGTCGTAGTCGAAGGCGTGGAGGGGTTGACCGTACTCCAGCATGACGTAGTTGGTTATATCCACGATGTTGTTTATGGGACGCATGCCCGCGGCCAGCAATCGCTCCTGCATCCAGTGGGGGGACTCAGCTACCTCGAGCCCCGTGACCACGCTGGCCGTATAGCGGGCACACAGGTCCGGGTCGGCGATCTCCACCGAGGCCAGCTTCTCGATGGGTGACCCGTGTTCCTCATAGCTAATCTCGGGCATGGATACCACGGCCCCGGTCAGGGCGGCGACCTCCCAGGCCACACCAAGCATGGAGAGGCAGTCGGGCCGGTTGGGGGTAACCTCCAGCTCCAGGATGCTGTCGCCCAGGTGGTCTATCAATGGAGCGCCCAGTGGGGCGTCGGGGGAGAGGACCAGGATGCCTTCGTGTTCTTCGGAGAGGCCCAACTCTTTCTCAGAGCAGATCATACCCTGAGAGACGACGCCCCGGATCTTGGCGGCCTTGAGGGTCATGGTTTTCCCCGAGTGGCCGTCCAGAAGCCGGGCCCCTAGCCTGGCGAAGGCGATGTTCTGGCCCTCGGCCACGTTGGGGGCCCCGCAAACCACCTCGAAGGTCTCGTTGGGGAGGTCGACGGTGCACAGGGTCAGCCTGTCGGCGTTGGGGTGCTTTATCACGCGGGCCACGCGGCCGACGAAGATGCTGTCCCAGCTTCCCCCCACGGTGTGAATCTCCCCCACCTCTATGCCGGCCATGGTGAGTCTGTGGGCCAGCTCCTTGGGGGGGAGGGTCACGGGGACGTACTCTCTAAGCCACTTGAGGGATATTTTCATGAACCCTCACCCTCCTTCGGCAAGCTCAGGACAGGCTCTGTATCCCCCTCTCCCTTGCTCAGGGAGAAGGGGAAAAGAATAAGTCGTGGGGGGCCGCCCC
>JACZVB010000051.1:1491-8097 GCA_022572865.1 Chloroflexota bacterium
ACCGCTATGCCGGCCATGGGCAGCCTGTGGGCCAGCTCCTCGGGAGGGAGGGTCACGGGGACGTATTCTCTAAGCCACTTGAGGGAAACTTTCATAGACCCTCACCCTCCTTCGGCGAGCTAGGACAGGCCATGTATCCCCCTCTCCCCCTTCGTCAAGCTCAGGACATGCTTATCAAGGGAGAGGAGGGAAAGGATAGGTCGTGGGGAGACGCCCCTCAGGGGGCCAGACAGGGAACCGTACGGTTCCCTTGCACATTCCCTATAGGTCGACATGAGGAACCTCAAATCGTATCGTATGCCATTAAGGGTGAAGTCTCCCTCCGGCGTCCCCAGGCCCTCTCGCTAAAAAGAGGGCAACCTGTGATCTCTGCCCTAGGAGTCCTCTTTTAGTCCGGAGAGCCGGTATGCCCCGTCCAGGAACCCCCACTGGGCATCCAGGGCTGACTCTGCCGTCCTCAGCACCCCGTTCTTTTCCGTTTCAGTAACGGCCTCATTCCTTATGGCCCTGGCCTCGGCGTCGGCGTGATGCGGGTCGATTTCCATGTGGACCGTGAAAAACTCCAACGAGGTGGGGTCATCTATTCCGTAGAAATCCTTTAGACCCGCCACCTTGGTGAGCGCTATAGCCGGGATCTGGCGCTCGTAGGCATACATGGCTGCCAGACTTTCGGCGGTGGAGGAGGAAGTAGTGATCTGCCGGTAGGTATCCATCAAGCGCCGGGTCTCGGGGAGAAGCGGCTCTCTTTGGACCTCCTCCCGGTCCAGCCCCAGGGCCTCGCAGAACCTCAGCCACAGCTCGGGGTGATTATTCTCGCCGTACTCCTCATCCCACAGGTTGGTCAGGATCAGCTGTCGGACTGACGGAGAGGATGACCTGGAGTGGATGGCGCTCAAGTAAGTAGGAAAGGCCATCTCGTTGTGATAGTACTGGGCGGCGTATCCCTGGAGCATCGGGATGGTGAGTTGCCCTTCGCTCCAGGCTTTGTAGAATGGGTGCTTCAACAAACTCTTGGCCTCGATTGCCTCGTCCAGTTGCGCTATGATGTCGGTCACAGACTTTTCTCCTTTTCTTAAACTGCCTTAGGAACCTTATGTCGTCGATGTCGTAATGGAACACGGCGATCTGGTTGGATCGCTAACTCCCCTGGGTTTCCAGCACCTTGGCGGCTTCGGCTTCCACCCTGGTGCCCTTGAAGAAGTTGGGGTTCATGTTTCCGTAGAATGTGACGGCGTTTGTGAAGGTGAAGTCCCGGAAGTCCTCCTCGGTCATGGTGCCCCCTTCCACCAACTCATACGCCTCGGCAACCACCTCCCTCATGTCCTGCACGTCCCAGTGGCCGATGTCGGAGCCGAATATGACTTTGAGACGGGCGCCGAAGGGGTTTATCTTGGTATTGAAGGCCCAGGCGTTGGTGGGGTCATCGGCCTCGCAGCCGAAGTAGAACGGCTCGACGAAGAGGTCCTTGATCTCCTCGGCCCGTTCCATGGGGCAGCGGATCCAGTCGTCCAGCTCCTCGGGGGCCGGCTCCGGGGTGGCGAACACCTTCCTGACCTCTCCCAGCTTGGACCTGGTGATCTTATCGCCGTACTGGTCGATCAACTGGAACAGCAGGTCCTGGTCCAGGTTGGAGGGGTTCAGGTCCCGGATGGCCTTGCCGTTACGCTTTTCCCAGTGGCCTATCATGTTGGCGTAGAGGGTGCAGGCCCAGGCTACTCCGCCCTCTAGGAAGGCGATCCTGAGACTGGGGAAGCGTTTGGTGACGCCACCCATGAACAGGGACTTACACAGCGCCTCACCGGCTGTGGCGAAGGCGCCGATGTGATTGTAGACGTAGTTGGAGATGGACCCCTGGCCCTCCCATTCGAAGCGGCTGGCGTGGGCCGCGGGCGCGATCTTCAGATCGATGCACCTCTGCCAGAACGGATCGTAGTCGTAATCGCTGTCTATACCGAGGGTATCTATGCGGTGAAAGGCGGTGGCCAGCCCGGGATATTCCCGCTGGAGCCTGGGTATCGGCCGCCGCACAAGCCCGGCGATTACGGCCACTTTCATGCCCAGGACATTGACAGCGTACTCCAACTCCTCGATGGCCTCCTCCGGGGTATGCATGGGGATAAAGGCCGCGGGAGTCATCCGGTCAGAGCAAGGGCCATAGACATCCATCAGGTAGGTATTCAATGCACGGGAGGCTACCCGGCGTATCTCTTCGTCCTGTTCGTCCGCGAACTTCATCAGGCCCGGACGCCAGCTGGGGTATATCACCGTGAAGTCTATGCCCAGTTCGTCCATCCGCTGATTAAGCAGCCGAGGCAGCATGGCGGTGGCCCTGTCCAGGGTGTTGCTGGTCGGTGCAGCCCACCAGGGCCCGGCGCTGGTCCACATATCTCGCCGTTCATCCCCCGACATCTGCAACCAGGCCGATCTGGCAATTACGCTGGTCTCGAACTGCTTGGCGAACCGGTCCGCCAGCTTCCTGCCACCGATCTGCTTCACGTACTCCAGAAAGGTGGGAGTCACCTCCAGGGTGTGACCGTCGGAGTCTATGATGGGATGGCCGAGCCGGGCCCGGATGGCTTGGGAACTGGATGTATCAGTGCTGACCATTTCTGCCTCCTAGAACTGTCTGAGGAACCTGATATCGTTGGCGTAGAACAGTCGTATGTCATCGATGCCGTATTTGAGCATGGCGATACGCTCGGGCCCCAGGCCGAAGGCGAATCCGGTATACACGCTGGGGTCGTAGCCGACCCTCTCCAGTATCTTGGGGTGGACCATGCCGGCCCCCATGATCTCGATCCAGCCGGTCTCCCCACAGATACGGCAGCCCCGGCCCCGGCATAGGAAACAATCGATGGACATGTCGACGCCGGGCTCCACGAAGGGGAAGTAGTCGCAGCGGAAGCGCACCTTCCGGTCGGGGCCGAAGAGGAGCCTGGCGAACTGGTAGAGGGTTCCCTTGAGGTCCGCAAAGGTGATGCCCTGGTCTACGGCGAGGCCTTCCACCTGGAAGAACATGCTCTCGTGGGTGGCGTCGGTGGCCTCGTACCTGTAGACCCGGCCCGGCACGACGACCCTGATGGGAGGCCGGTTATTTTCCATGACCCGTATCTGCATGGGCGAGGTGTGGGTCCTCAGGAGCATCGGGCGCCGACCGTCCTCCGTTTCGTAGTCGATCCACAGGGTGTCCCACATGTCCCTGGCCGGGTGGCCCTGAGGGATGTTGAGGGCATCGAAGTTGTAGTACTCCCACTCCACCTCGGGGCCTTCCACCACCTGGAATCCCATCTGTGCGAAGGCCTGGCAGATCTCCCTCAGCATCTGGGTGATGGGGTGGAGGCGGCCCATGGGCACACGGTGGCCCGGAAGGGTCACGTCTATGGACTCGCCCAGCTTTCGGGAGAGCGCTTGTTGCTTGAAGTCCTCTTCCCTTCGGGCGAGGGCTGACTCCAGGTCCCTCTTTGCGTTGTTGGCGGCGGAGCCCGCGGACCTGCGTTCCTCCTGGGGCAGGGAGCTGACCCCGCGCAATAGCTGGGTCAGGGAGCCTTTCCTGCCGAGATAGGAGATGCGCCACTGGTCCAGGGCCTGGGTGTTCCCCAGAGCCTCTAGCTCCTGAAGGGCTTTGGATCTGATCTCCTGGACCTGGTCGGTCATGCTAGCCACAGTTTTGAAGTAGATGGTGGACCAATTATAGGTAACGTCCTGAATAAGGGTCAAGGAGCAGCAAAAAGGGCGAGGAGAAGATACCTCCTCGCCACGACTGAGGCCAAATGCCAGTGACCCTAGTTGGCGCTGGTCTTGATCGCGGCCACCACCTCCGAGAACCCGGCCGGGTCCCTCAGGGCCATGTCTGCCAGCACCTTACGGTCCAACTCGATGCCCTTTAGCTTGAGGCCGTGGATGAAGGCGCTGTATGACAGCCCTTCTCGTCGAACGGCTGCGTTGATGCGGGTAATCCACAGGCGGCGGAAGTCCCGCCTCCTCTCACGACGATGGCGATAAGCGTAGCTGAGGGATTTGAGCATCGCCTCGTGAGCTCTCCGGTAGAGGGTGCTCTTGGTGCCCCTCTGACCCTTGGTGAGCTTTAGAACCTTCTTGTGTCTTCTGTGGGTTGTGACCCCACTCTTTACCCGAGGCACCCTAAATCTCCTCTAATCGAAATAATGTGATGGCGGTCTGCGCCCGGTGAGCTAGGAAAGGCCATATGGGAGAAGCTTTTGCACCTTGCGCCGGTCCGAAGGTGAAAGGAGATGCATCTCTGCGTACATCCTCCTGACCCGCTTAGGCTTCTTACGGCGAAGATGGCTCTTGCCACCCTTGGCCCGCATTATCTTGCCGGTGCCGGTTATGTGAAATCGTCGCTTGGCGCCCTTATGAGTTTTTAGCTTTGGCATCTGCCGGCTCCGTATTCGAACTCTTGGCGGTGGTGGTGGTCTGGACATCCTTTTTGCTGGGTACCAGGAGCATGCTCATCATCCTTCGCTCCATAATGGGAGGGGACTCTACCCGGGCCTCATCTATCAGTGATCTGGCCACTTTGCCCAGCAACTGATTTCCTATCTCAGGGTGGGACATCTCTCTGCCCCGAAAAAGCACCGACACCTTGACCTTATCACCTTCGCCCAGGAAGCTCTTGATCTGGCCGGTCTTCCGCAGCATATCGTGGTCCCCGATCCTCGTTCTCATCCGCACCTCTCTGAGGCCCGATGAACGCTGGGTTTTCTTAGCCTCCCGTTCTTTCTTTGCCTGTTCGTACCTGAATCTTCCGTAGTCCATCAGGCGGCAGACTGGCGGGGTGGAGTTCGGGGACACCTCCACGACGTCCACGTCCTGTTCGTGGGCCATCTTTATCGCGTCCGGAACAGACATGACGCCGATCTGCACGCCGTCTGCCCCGATGATGAGGATCTCCCTGGCCCGTATCCTCGCGTTGATCCGGTACTCCCTAACTATGCGATGTACCTCTCAGGTTCAAATTATATCCAGTTGTGCCGCAGGAAGTGGCGGGAATATAACATAAGGTGGAGGTTGCGTCAAATACTCGTGCTCACCTTCAAGGCCAGTATAGCAAAATTTCCAGCGCCGTTTTCTGAACCCTCATATTGTATAATACTTTCGCACCTATGAAGAGCCGAAACCTCCATACCTGGGACCTGAGCATAGACCAGGCCAAAGAGCTTCAGCGTGACCTCGCCTTTCGAGTAAGCGTCGTCTCCGAAGACCTGAATCCTCGATACGTAGCCGGAGTCGATATCTCCGCGCCCGATGCCTCCGGTGTCGCCAGGGGAGCGGCGGTGGTTCTGTCTTACCCCGGTCTTGTCATAGCGGACTACTTCGTGACAAGGGCCAGGGTGTCCTTCCCCTACGTGCCCGGTCTTCTCTCCTTCCGGGAGGCGCCCCTGGTCATTCAGGCGCTGGAAGGGCTCTCCATAGACCCTGATCTGATACTGGTGGACGGCCAGGGGCTCGCCCATCCGAGGCGGTTCGGACTCGCCTGTCACATCGGCCTGTTGATGGATGTCCCCACCATCGGGTGTGCCAAGTCACGGCTTTGCGGCGTCCACGCTGCACCCGGCGCAGAGAGGGGTTCTTACTCCTACCTCACCGACGGGGAAGAGGTAATTGGCGCAGTGTTGCGCACCAAGCCGAGAACCAATCCGATATTCGTGTCCGTGGGGCACAGGATTGACCTGGAGACGGCCATAATCGCCCATCCAGGGGTGCTGGAGGCGGCAGTGATCGCTATCCCCCATGAGAGATGGGGGGAACGCCCCCTGGCCTGTGTGGTGCCCCACGCCGAATTCCAAGGGAAGCTTCAGAAAGCCGAGGTCTTGGACTTCATCAGGGACCGTTTCGCGTCCTGGTGGATGCCTGACGATGTGGTGTTCATCGACGAGATACCCAAGACCAGCGTAGGCAAGTTCGACAAGAAGGTGCTGCGGGAACGGTACAAGGACTACCAAGCTGGGAGCTGAGGGCAAACACGGGTCATCCCTAAACCAACGCCATGCGCGCAGTACCAACTAATTGGGAGGTGAGTGACGTATGCTCAGCGGAGTCTTTCAGCTAGTTGTCAAGCCCGTTTTCGTAAACCGTCCCTAGCTAAGGAGCCAACCGACATCACAGTGGAGCTACGCGCCGGACGCGACGTGGAAGTTAGGGAGGGCCGCGTGGATCTGGTGTGCGAAGAGCGTTATACGGAGACTTATACCATAATGGTGCACGACCCCCGTACTGTCAGGGCACAGTACCGTATGCCCCGTGGAGCATCGCTTGCCCCTCCGCCTAGAATACCAAAGGAGGTTACCAAGGAACACAGGGAAACTTACGTCCACAGCAGCGCTGTGTTCCTACAGGACACGCGACTCCGATCGGGCGCAACGAGCAGATACAATGTCAGGTTAGAGATTCAGCCAGAGCCTCCACCGCATGCGGATAGGGCCTCTTTGAAATGGAAGCTTGTGACAGCGGTAGACGTTGCCCTGGCCCGCGACATCACGAAAAAACAGACCATAAAGGTGACCCTTAGGTAACGTTGGTCTGTCTACCCCTGTTTCCAGAAATATCACATTTCAAGAAAGGGGCCATATGAACAGGGAAAGCGCT
>JACZVB010000052.1 GCA_022572865.1 Chloroflexota bacterium
GAGCTGGCTAAACGTGGCGCAACAGTGGTCTGCGGTGGCCTCGGCGGGGTGATGGAGGCGGTATGCAAGGGCGCCAGGGAGGCCGGAGGCCACACCATCGGCATCCTCCCTCGGGATGATCGCCGGGAAGCCAATAGCTGGGTAGAAATCCCAATAGTCACCGGCATCGGATACGCCAGAAACGCCGTTGTCGTCAAAACGGGCCTGGCGGTGATAGCCATCGATGGGGCCTTCGGGACCCTCTCCGAGATAGGCCATGCCGTGGGCCAGGACGACCCTCTAACCGTTATCGGCCTGAAGACCTGGGAGCTTTCAAAAAACGGCGAGACGGATAACACCCTCATCCGGGCCAAGAACCCCGTCGATGCCGTGGATAAGGCCATGACCGCCGCCAGAGCGAGATTGGAGAGAGACGGCAATCGGTGACGGCCGCTATCGACACCATCAAGGCCCGAGAGGTGCTGGATTCTCGGGGAGAGCCCACCCTGGAGGTGGAGGTAAGGCTGGCCGGAGGGGAAATCGGCCGGGCCCTGGTGCCTTCGGGGAAAAGCACGGGCGCTCACGAGGCCCTTGAACTCAGGGACGGCGACCCTTCCAGGTTCGGGGGACGGGGCGTTCTCAAGGCGGTCGGGCATGTCAACAGCCGCATAGCCCCCGAGATTGCCGGGATGTCAGCCCTGGACCAGGAGTCGGTAGACCGGGCCATGCTTGCCCTGGACGGAACTCCCGATAAGTCTAACCTGGGGGCAAATGCCATCCTCGGGGTCTCTCTGGCAACGGCCCACGCGGCCGCCAGCTACAAAGGCATTCCCCTGTACGTGTACCTGAACCAGGGCTCGGCGCCCCTGCTTCCTGTGCCCATGTTCAACATCCTGAACGGGGGACAGCACGCCACCGACTCAGCGGACTTCCAGGAGTTCATGGTTGTGCCCGCAGGCGCCAGGAGCTACTCCGAGGCCCTTAGAATGGGGGCCGAGGTGTACCATGCCCTGAAACGCCTTCTCATCGACCGGGGCCTGAGCACCAACGTGGGTGACGAAGGGGGGTTTGCCCCCGCCCTTTCATCGAATCGCGCCGCTATCGAGGTAGTCAACGACGCAATTCAGGCCGCGGGATACAGGCCCGGGGAGGAATGCTTCATCGCCCTCGACGCCGCAGCCAGCGAGTTTTATAAAGATGGCGCCTATATCCTGGAGAGGGAGAACATCACCCTGGGTGCCCGTCCTATGACGGAGTACTACACCCGATGGGCCATCGACTATCCCATCATCAGCATAGAAGACGGCCTGGCGGAAGACGACTGGGAAGGATGGGAACGGCTGACGTTCAAGGTGGGGGACCGGGTCCAGGTCGTGGGCGACGATCTCTACGCCACCAACCTTCAGCGCCTGGCCCGGGGTATAGGCCAGGGGGCCAGCAACGCCATTCTGGTCAAGCCCAACCAGGTTGGCACCCTCACCGAGACCCTGGAGGTGGTGAGGGCGGCCAGGGAGGCGGGATGGGGAACCGTAATAAGCCACAGGTCAGGCGAAACCGAGGATACCACCATTGCGGACCTGGCCGTGGCAACCGGGGCGGGCCAGATCAAGGCCGGGGCCCCCGCCAGGTCGGAGAGGGTAGCAAAATACAACCGGCTTCTTCGCATCGAGGAGGAGCTGGGCCCCAAGGCCCGTTTCGCCGGGATGGAAGCATTCTCCCATCTGGTCGCGCTATAATACCCTTCGCCCAATTCATAGCATTATGGCAGCCGAGGAGCGATGATGAAGTGCAGTGTCTGTGATAAAACTCTGGAGTACTGGGTTCGCCGGGAGCACAAGCTCTACTGCGGCTCCTGCTACAAGTCGGCCCTTGAGTCCCATGAGGGCCTCTCCACCCATCCTACCGAAGAGGCCAACACGCGACGGAGCATGGAGGAGCTGGAAGGTCAGAAGAAGTGAAAGGCTTTCTCCGGTCAGCCCTCATCTTTATTTTCATACAGGGCGTCCTGAGCTTTGTGGCCCTCATGGCCTACATAGCCTACTCCCTGACCCGGGTGATCAGGGTGCCCGTGGTACAGAGCCCCGCAGACGTGGGCCTGGAATACGAGGACGTTACGTTCCACAGCAGGGTCGACCGCCTGCGGCTGAAGGGTTGGTGGCTGCCCGGCGGTGAGGAGGACCGATGCATAATCATGATCCACGGTGGTGAAAGGCATCGGGCCGACCCGCATATCGGGATGCTCAGAGTGGCCAGGGACCTGGTGGACCACGGGTACAGCATCTTCCTCTTCGATATGAGGGGGCGGGGAGAGTCGGATGGAAAACGTTCGTCGGTGGGATACTACGAGCGTCGCGATCTGCTGGGGGCCATAGACTACGTGCTGGATAGGGGGCTGAACTCTCAACGCATAGGCCTCCTGGGATTTTCCATGGGAGGGGCCATCGCCATTCTGGTCGCCGCCGATAACGGCCTGGACCTCCCTGTGGTGTCCGATAGCTCCTTTGCCGACCTGCCCAAGCTGGTGGAGCGGGAGGCATCTAAACGTATCCACTTGCCACGGGCGTTTAACATCGGGTGGATGTCTATGTCCCGGCTCATCTACGGCACGGACCTGAGGGTCCTCAGGCCCGTGGAGGCGATCCACAAGCTAAGTCCGGGGAGGGTGCTGCTTATTCATGGAGCGGAGGACGAGATCGTCCCCGTGGCCGATGCCCAGGCCCTGCAGGCCGCTTCAAACAACGTGGAGGATAGCCTTTGGATCGTTCCCGATGCCAGCCACAGCCGGGGCTACAAGGCCATGCCGGAGGAGTACATATCCCGGGTGGTCTCCTTTTTCGATAGGGCCCTTGCCGCCTGAACCACTCCTCAGGCATGTGAGTCACGGCGTAGGCGCCTCTGGCCCTTCAAGCTACCCTGATTGGGAATTCATCGTTCATAAAGGGGGTAAGGAATGCCGACCAGGATAGGAATCAACGGATTCGGAAGGATTGGCAGACAGGTTACCCGGTCCATCATGGAACGCCACAAGGATGAGCTGGAGGTTGTCGCCGTCAACGACCTGACCGATTGCCAGACTAATGCCCATCTCTTTAAATACGACACCAACTACGGCAGGTATCCCGGGACCGTTGAAGTGGCCGACGACCATATTATTGTGGACGGTCACCCGATCAGAGTACTGGCCGAGAGGGACCCGGCCAAGCTGCCGTGGGGTGACCTGGGGGTGGACCTTGTGGTGGAGTCCACAGGCCTGTTCACCAGCGCGGATAGGGCAGCGGCCCATCTGGAGGGCGGCGCAAAGAAGGTGGTCATCTCCGCCCCGGCCAAGGGGGAGGTACTGATGGTGGTCATGGGCGTCAACGAGGATAAATACGATCCAAGCCTGCACGATGTGGTATCCAACGCCTCCTGCACTACCAACTGCGTCGCCCCCCTGGTCAAGGTGCTCCACCAGCACTTCGGGATAAGCAACGCCCTGATGTCGACGGTCCACGCCTACACCAGCGACCAGCGGATTCTCGACACGTTCCATACCGACCTGCGTCGGGCCCGAACCGCAGCCGCCAACATCATCCCCACCACCACCGGCGCGGCCAAGGCGGTGGGCGTAGTCCTGCCGGAGCTCCAGGGCAAGATCCACGGAATTGCCCTGCGGGTACCAGTACCCACCGTCTCCCTAGTAGACCTGGTGGCCAATGTGGAGCGGCCCGTGACCCGAGAGGAGATCAACCAGGTCTTCAAAGAGGAATCCCAGGAGGCCCTGAAGGGCATACTGGAGTACTGCGAGGAGGAGCTGGTTAGCTCCGACTTCAAGGGCAACCCCGCCAGCTCCATATTCGATGCCTCCTGCACCATGGTCATGGGCGATACCATGGTAAAGGTGCTTAGCTGGTACGACAACGAGTGGGGATACAGCTGCCGGGTGGGGGATCTCGCGGCCTATATGGTGGCCAGAGGCCTGTAGCCGCTAACTGAGAACGACAAGCTATTCCAATGGGCTGTTTGATAAGTCCTATTAAGCGGGATGTGCATCCTTCCTGTGCCGGAAGGATGACGGACAGGTGGCCTGTCCTGAGCGAAGTCGAAGGGATGGTCGAAACTGTTATTGAACACTCTCATTCCAATATGGTTGAAGTGTATTAAGCTTCCGCCCACGGAACTTACATCATGGATGCCGCCTCCGTAGCTGCCCGTCCTGCCCCTTCCATCACCCACGCCTCCTTGGTGTTCCTTCGCAAGAGGGCGCTGTTGCTGGCCCTGGCCTCCCTCCTGATCATAGCCCTGGGCCTGAGGCTCTACGGCATCAACTGGGACGATGGCGCCGATTTCTCCCTCCATCCGGACGAGCGCTCCATCGTCTGGACGGCCCAGCAACTCTCTCCCGGCTCCCTTACAGACCCGTTGGAGCTTTTCGACGTAGATAAGAGCAGCCTGGTCCCCAGGTCCCCGAACCAGACCTCGGGACACGGGGTCTACGACTACGGAAGCCTCCCCTTCTACGTCCTGGCGTCCGGCTCCTGGCTTATAGGGCTGCTGCCGGGCGTGGATAAGACCGATATGTACACCATGACCATCATAGGCCGGGCCATGTCGGCTATCCTGGACACGGGTACCGTTCTGCTGGTATTTCTGATCGGGCGCAGGCTCTTCGGGACGAGGGTGGGTCTCCTGGCCGCCGTATTCACCACCTTTGCCGTCCTTCACATCCAGCTGAGCCACTTCTACACCACGGAGGCGATGCTCACCTTCTTCAGCGTCCTCTCCTTCTTCTTCCTGGTACGGGTCGCCGGGGAAGGCCGGCGAAGGGACGCTGTCTTCGCCGGCATCGCTTTCGGCCTGGCCCTGGCCACCAAGTTCAGCGCCGCCCCCATGCTGGTGGGCGTGGCCGCCGCCCCGGCCCTTTATGCCCTGAGAGGCGACGAGGACCGAGTCGGGCCCTGGGCCTTCGACCCTCAGCGTCTGAAACCGGCGCTGAAGCTCCTGGGCATCATGGTGGGCCTGATGGCCCTCACCTTCGTAGTCACCCAGCCCTACGCCATTCTCGATATCAGATACTACGCCGCCGATGCATACAGCCAGAGCGAGATGGTGCGCCGCATCATCGACTTTCCCTTCACCCGGCAATACGACAACAGCCTTCCCTTCCTCTACCATATCTGGCAGTTCTCCATCTGGGGCGTGGGGCTGCCCCTGTGGGTGCTGATGTGGGGAGGGTTGGCCTTCAGCGCCTCCGAGGCCATCTCCATGCGCTGCTTCCACCCCTCCTCGCGGCCTTCCTGAGCGTATGCTCCCAAGGCCAGCAGAAAAAGACAGGAGAGCCCTGCCAACGGGTTGATGAATTTCTTCATAGGATTCTCTCCCCTATTTCTGAGAATGCTATAGCATTTCTCTTCTTGGTGTATATCTGGCAGTGGTAGCCACGACGAGCGCTTTCCTCGTCGTGGGTCGTTGCGGGCAATGAAAAGCCCACGGCGAAAAAACAATTCGCCGTGGCTACCAAAGATTAGTCAGACTACACCAATAGGTGAAATGCTCTAACTCCCACCAGAGCGACACGGTTAGCTTGCCGTAGCCAGCTACACCATACCTCCCGTTGGTGCAAAAGAAACGACTGGCCGCTGCCCGTCAACTTGTCTGGATCAATATAGCTCATAGCGGGAGGGAAGAATTCGTTGCGACGGGACCGCAGATCGTACAGGTCTTTCAGTTCGAGAAGTGGTCCGTCTAGGGAAGGTATGAGGCCAGCAATTTCACCTGAACCGCTCAACACAAGGCCGTTGCCGGTCACGACTGCCCGCGCCGTCGGCGCGAGATACGAAGCACCATGAGGCAGACAGAGCGCCAGAGGCTCCGCTAGATTGGGTTTTCTACTGTAGCACAGTTCGATTTGGCGATGCCGTGCGGCCAACTGGAGCAACCTGTCGTAGTTGAGCGTCGCTACCCGGAGCGATAGGAGGGCAGACGCTGAGAATTTGTCGAAGAACCGATCGTACAAGTTCCCTGGAGCCCGCTCGAACGCGAAGAAGAACTCTGCCAAGTCCCATTGCAAACTGCGCCAGAGCCTGACCTCCTCTGGCTCTTTCGTGAAGTTAATCTTGACGCTGACTCGACCGTCATTTTGAAGACGCATGCCGAATGCATCTTTAATGAGCTGCGTGGTTCCAGCCTCAAAGTCTGTTGTGAATAGATTTGCAAGCTCGGCAGACAGCTTGCCCCAGGAATTAGGAAACTGCTTTTTCAGTTCGTGATAAAGGCTCGCAGTAAGAGGCGGCTGCCTTCGCTCGCCTGCCCGAAACTGGCCCCGGCACCGAAGAGAACAACATTCATTCGATCACTCGAAAATATACCTATGAGTTGCTGTCTAACACGAATGGAACGTTTGCCACACGCCCAGAGTCTACCACTGGCCCATTACTGCCAATCAGAAAAATCAGTCCAGGCCGAAAAAGAGCTTGACAGGCCGATTCATATATGGGACTATCTGGTCCTGTAAATAACATGGCTCCCGTTTCAACAATCGAAGTGGCAAAGACGGTCGGCGTGAGCAAGTCAACGCTGGAGCGGTGGCTGGCTGAGGGAAGCGTCAAGCGCCCAAGGCCGATTCGATTAGGTCAAAGAGCCTTTCGTCTCTGGACTAATCAAGATATTCAACGTGTAAAAAAATACAAGAAGGAGTCGTACAGGAAGGGCCGAGGTCGAAAGCCGAAGGCTAAACAATAACAGGCGCTCCGAGCCGGTGTTACAAGCACCAGACCCGGAGCTAACCACAGCAACCTAACTAGGAGGTCGCAATGGCTGCAAGTATCGTATCACCCACCGAACAATTCCAGCCGCATTCGATTCCCTCTACAGCTTCTATGAAACGGGCTGCCCTTTATGCCCGAGTGAGCACCCAAAATGGACAGAACCCGGAGATGCAACTACGGGAGCTGCGGGAGTACTGCGAACGGCGGGGCTTGGAGATTGCCGGGGAGTACGTGGACAACGGTGTGAGCGGCGCCAAGGAGCGCCGCCCGCACCTGGACCGCCTGCTTGCCGATTGCCGACGCAGGATGGTGGATGCGGTTGTGGTGTACCGCTATGACCGCTTCGCCCGGAGCCTGCGCCAACTGGTGAACGCCCTGGAAGAGTTCCGCGCCCTGGGGATCGACTTCATCAGCCTGCATGAAGGAGTGGACACCAGCACTCCAAACGGTCGGCTGGTGTTCGGGATCTTCGCCTCGATTGCTGAGTTCGAGCGGGAACTGATACGGGATCGTGTGCGGTCTGGTCTCGCCTATGCCAAAAGCAGGGGAGTGAGATTGGGACGGCCTCGCGTGGTCGTAGACTCGGAGAGGATTGCCCGGCTTCGCGCTCAGGGGCTCTCCTGGGCTGCGATCACCAAGGCGACAGGGGTAACCAAGGGGACCGCGCAGAGAGCGGTTTCTAGCTTGCCCAAAAACCCTTCCGTTCGGGCCTCCGTAACTGTCTGATTTCTCTCACCCCTCAATTCGCGGTTTGGACTGCCCAAATACAGTTGTTTATGGGCGGGCTGGGAAAGTGTTGAACAGGTAGCCCAGGACGGCGATACTTGGAGAAACGATACCGGAGGTAACGACAGATTGGAATATAAACATCATCCAGCATCGAGCTTGTTTCCGATGATGGCAGAAGATGAGTTGCTGGAGTTGAGCGGTGATATTAAAAAGAACGGCCTCGTGGAACCTATTGTACTCAGCGGCGAACTGGTTCTCGACGGGCGCAACCGTTTAGCGGCATGTCAAATTGTTGGTGTTTCGCCCCGCTTTATGCAGTGGGGTGGTAGTGAATCGCCGGTGACGTATGTGCTCTCCAAGAACCTGCACCGCCGTCATCTAACTACCAGCCAAAGAGCGGCTATCGCTGCTGAGTTCGTGCCGATGCGACAGGAAGAGGCTCACAGA
>JACZVB010000053.1 GCA_022572865.1 Chloroflexota bacterium
AATTCGGGCGAGTACATGGGTTCACGAGGCTACACTCACTCAAACCAGAGTGCAGGTGTCGCGACTTGTTATCGCATAAGAGCAACCCGCGGGACGAACAGGACAGAGCCGTCCAGCAGCGTCTGCGCCGTTTCGGATTAGAGGTCGAAAGATTGGGAGAGCGAAGATGCAAAAAGCATTTTTGATCGTACTCGCCGCGCTATTCATCAGCACTGGGACGGCCTTTGCCGAACTTCAACCGCGCGGTGATCACATGGTCTATGACACGGACCTCGATATCACCTGGGCCACCGATGTGGATCCGCAGCGGCACTTGACCTGGGCTGATGCTAATGATTGGGCGGAAAATCTTGTCTACCAAGGCTATGACGATTGGCGCTTACCCATAAGCCACCTGCCGGATCCGGCTTGCACAACCGGCCAAGGCCATGCCTCTGGCGATTCGACGGGGCATCACTGCACCGGTGGTGAGATGGGGCATCTGTTCCCGCTGTTGGAAGTCCTTCGGATAGATGGGGAGGGCATACTCGGGCCAGCCCCATTCTGCCAGGGTTGTGGAATAGAACTCCAATTTCCCAGAAGGGGTGGGGAAGCCCTCGACGGGCCGGCCGTCCACCGATATGCCGACCCGGGTGCGGCCCTCCCGGTCTAGAAAGGGCCCGGGGTATGGGCGGAGGTTGACTGTGTCCGGGGGCTTGTGGCTCCAGATTAGCCCAGTGGATTCGTCAGGCGATGCATCTTTAAGTGTCTCGGAGGAGAGCTCTTTCTCATGCTGGTTGTAGACATCGGTGGTTACCTGGAAGGCCCCGTAGCGCTTCATGTATTCCAGGGGTGTAAGGTGCTCCTTCCGGGCCGCATCAGGAAGGCCCGGGACTGAGTTTTCGAAAATCCACTGGTAGTATTCACCGATGGGCAGCTTCTCTCCGGGGCGATAAGGCGACTCGAAGTGCCGGCGTATGCCCAGAGAGCCATCTGGGTCTATCTTCCAGGAGAGCTCGATCCAGAACTCGTTTTCCTCCCACACTTCTCCCGGATTGGTCTGATAGGTGAAATCGATGTGCTCGCCGGCCCTTTCCCTGGCCACCCTGAGCACCGGTTGCCGGAACCCGATCCACTGAGAGGCGTGGCTCTCGTAGCTGTGGAGGTCGTGGCGCTCGGGGGCGAGGCCCATGGGGAGGACATAATCCGCGTACTGGGCGGTCTCGCTCCATACGGGGGTCAGGGCGACGTGCAGCCCGATGCGGCCCTCGTGCTGGAACATGTCGATCCATGAGAAGCCGTCTGGATTAGTCCACACGGGGTTGTAGACCCGGGTGAAGTAAACATCGATAGACCTGTCCCGCTCCTCCAGAATGTGAGGCAGCAGGAAACTCATCTCGAAATGGGCCAGAGGAAACTCCAGGGGGTAATGTATCTCGTTCCAGCACTCGGGGGGAGGGGGCTGAGTAATGGCGCGGGGCACGAACTTGGTCCAAGCGTTGGGCAGGGTGCCTCCGGGTGTGCCCACGGAACCGGTGAGCACATTGAGAAAGAAGAGGGCTCGGGCCACCATCCAGCCGCCCAGGTGTCCCGCCGCAGCGTTCCTCCAGATGTGGCTGGCGAAGGCGGTCCCGGCTTGGGCCACCTCTTTTGCAACTGTGAGGAGCTGCTCCGAGGTTACGCCTGTTTCCGATTCGGCCCATTCGAAGGTGTACCCTTCGTATAGCTTTTTCATCAGCATGATAAAGCCGTCGAAGGAGGTGTCCTCGGGTACCCGGTCTAGTATGGCCTGGTCTACCAGGTAGCGGAGGTAGGCCTTGTCTTCCATCAGCTGCCGCCAGTTGACCCACCTCTCCACAAAGGCCCGGTCATACAGGTCTTCTTTAATCAGGTAGTTGGCGATGGCCAGGAGCAGTCCGGCCTCGGTGCCCGGACGGGGGGCCAGCCAGTAATCCGATTGGGAGGCGGTGTTGGAGAGGCGGGTGTCGATTACCGCGATCTTAGTACCCGAGGCGCGGGCATCGACGATTCGCTGGCCCTGCGGCACGAAATAGTGGCCCGACTCCAGGTGAGAGCTCATCAGGAGGATGAACCGGGCGTTGGCATGGTCGGGAGTGGGCCGGTCCATCCCCATCCAGAAGGCATAGCCGACACGTGCGCTGGAGGAGCAGATATTGGTATGGGAGTTGTGGCCATCGACGCCCCAGGCCGCCAGTACCCGCTCGGTATACAGGTCTTCGCCGGGCCTACCCACGTGATATACCACCTGGTCACGGCGGTTTTCTGTGATGGCACGGCGGATGCGCCGAGCAATGTCGTCGAGGGCCTTATCCCAGGAGACCCTTTCCCACTTGCCCTCACCCCTATTCCCGGTCCTACGCAGAGGGTAGAGGATCCGGTCCGGGTTGGTGACCTGGTTCAGGGTCGCGGGGCCCTTGGCACAGTTCCTGCCCCGGCTGGCCGGGTGAAGGGGGTTGCCCTCCAGCTTTCGGATCTCGTAGGTGTCCTTGTCTACATAGGCCAGAAGCCCGCAGCCCGATTCGCAGTTGAAGCACACGGTCGGGACCAGGGTGTACTGCCGCTCCACCTTCCTGGGCCATTCCTTGGGATCGTACTCTTTCCAGTCATCCCAATCCTCGACCCTGGGCGTAGACCTGAGGCCCTGATGTTTTTCTGGCCTACAGTCAGCTATGTCCGAATCGTTTCCGTCCTGCTCTTTATCCATTCTCACCTCGTGTCCACTTCTTATAGTCGAGGGCACTCATGCCTTTAGCTCTGGGGAACCGACTGTCCGGCCTGGATATAAGCGTGCTCGTATGCCAGCAGGCCGGTTAGAGCCGATATGGAGGCCGCAATGTAGGTCCAGTCCGGGGAGCCGGCCAGGGCCATCCCAATAAGGACAAGGGGGACGACGCCCGCTAAGGTTATACCGGTCCAATAGTAGGACCGGTACTTACCCCACGTCATGTTCCGGACCGCAAGGGCTGCGTGGGGGGTGGAGTGGGGATAGATAAGGTCGCCTAGGGCAAGGGTCAAAAATATAGCCGTAGAGAGGACCAACGCCCATTGCAGCCTGGTAATACCTCCCTCTGGCAAGTCTACCGCAGTGCTCAGTATCAGAAGCAAGGCGGACCCGGCGACCACGGCATGGGAGAGAAAGGCCGGAAGAAGAAGGTGGCTTTGCCAGAGGTCCCGCCCTTTGGACTGGCCTAACAGAAAGGCGGTATATCCCGCTACCGGAATGGTGATTGCGAGGCTGACCCATCTCAGCACCTGGATCAGGTCTCGCCAGCCAGCCAGTGAGGCGATGAAGAAGACCAGCAACAGCACGGCATAGGCGCTTATGATGTAGGCGCCACGGACCAGCCACGACCGCCATTGGGGCCGGGTCAGTACGTAATAGAACCGCATGGGATGAGTGAGGTCCAGTACCAGCAGCAGTCCGGTCAGCCCTAAAAATGCTGTGGCCAGGACAACAGTGGTCGTTTCCCAGCGCTGGCTTAGGGAGATGCCCAGTATCCCCAGGAGGGCGGACATCAGTAGGGCGCCCGACGCGATGGACTTGGTCCAGGTGTAGGAAGAGACCCTCCAGTCCCAGGGGATGCGATGGGGTTGGTCGTAGACCAGAATGGCCGCCGCCGAGCTCTGGGACGGAATGCCGCTCTTTTTCCCTTTGCCGGAGTCTACCTCACTGCCGCCGGGCAGGACGCCGGGCTGCGACTGGGCCCAGGGCAATCTGTCGGGGGCTGAGTTGGGCCGGGGAATCCGGCTGGATAGAGGGTCGATGGTATGGGTGCTATCGCCTACATAGAAGAGTTTCGGGACGGTCTTTTTCTCTGGCCTCCGCACCTCCCCTTTCTCGCGGGCAAGTATCTGAGAAACGGTGCTGTCGGGGTCGTTCAGGTCTCCAACTAAAATGGCCTGCGTAGGGCAAACCACTACGCAGGCCGGTTCAAGGCCAACATCGATGCGGCTTGTACAGAAGTTACACTTCTCAGCGCTATGGCTCTCGGGATCTATATAGATCGCGTCGTAGGGGCAGGCGGCTATGCACGCCTTACACCCGATGCATATGTCCCGGTCGAAGTCTACGATCCCGTCGGAACGCTGGAACATGGCGGTGGTGGGACATGCGTCAACACAGGGAGGCTCGTCACACTGGTTGCAGCGTGTGACCTGAAAGTGGTTTCGGGAGTCGGGGAAGGCCCCCACCACCACTTGCTTTACATAAGTACGCGTAACCCCCAGGGGAACGCCGTGTTCCTGTTTGCAGGCGACGGTGCAGGCGTGACACCCGATACACCTGTTTTGGTCTAGGATCTTGCCCCACTTTACCCCTTGCGCGCTGGTGTCCATAGGTCGGTATTGTACTACAAGCCTCACCTGCACGGCCCCGGCAACTGTCCGGTTTTCTTACAGAAGCCGCACAAATTCTTTCACTCCTTTTATCGTACCTCCTGCTGCTACTGTCCTAGAGATGACAGGCAATCGAGTTGCCATTCGTGAGTCATGTATAATGGCTCCCTTCGACGGCAGTACTTCACTTGCGCCCCAGGTAGGTTGATATGGGGAATTCCAGCAAATTGAAGCGATTAGTGTTGCTTCCCAGCATATGCCTCACTCTGGCCTTTGTGTTGGCTGCATGTGGCGGCGGGCCGCTAGCAACCGAGCAGGCCAAGCAGGGAACTGCTGCTACGCCGGCACCAACTGCTAATTTGCCCACAATGACGCCAGCCTCATTCTCAATTACGCCTACTTCTACTTCAGGGCCATCAATCCAGACGCCCTCGTCGACCCCTACGCCCACTCAAACTCCTACCCTCATTCCTATACCCACGACGATGCCTACCCCAGCCCCTACACCTTCGCCAACGCCTATCCCCGCCCCAATTGGAGAGCGGTCAACACGAGACAGGCCTGATGACACAAGCTTACCGCAAATTCACGTCATGTATGTGCTTGCTGCTGACGGGATCGACGAATTGCTAGATACGAATGGCGGTATTGCGACAGCAGTAGAATCGATTAGTCACTGGTTGAGGAATCAAACCGGAGGCCTGAACCTTCGCTGGGATACGTATGAAGGGCAAATAGATATCTCCTTCCATAGATTATCCGTAGATGAAGATTCAATTACGGCAGAAAGAGCATTTGTTCGTGACCGGATAGAGAATGAGCTTCTATCAGCAGGTGTCATTACACTGGATAAACTGTATGCGGTGTTTTATGGTGGCGGCAGTACTTGGTCATGCGGAGGTGGGGCTTGGCCACCCATATTAGAAGGAGTCGTCGCTGCCATGTACTTAAAGGGTACCCCGCCAAATGCACCAGCCTGCTCTTCAAACACGCTTGGTGCTTCGCCGACTGATCCAGGATTTTTCGAGGTCGGTATGCTGCACGAGATCATGCACACGATCGGACTTGTAGCGGAGTGTGCACCAAATCACCACCTTGCCGGGCATGTAAGTGATTCAAGCAATGACCTTATGTGGGCTGGGAACGAACCATGGGAGCTTCCGCCTAGGTTAGATATCGGTAACGACGACTACTTTCAACATAACAATGCCGGATGCCTCGACCTGGCTAATAGCGGTTTTATTAACCCCCTACCATCCGATTACTGGCTGCCTTAGGGCTTCGACTAGCTGAAATCCCAAACCTGAAGCTTTTGGCATTAGGCGGCCCGGGTCATGAGGCCCGCCAGCTAACCCCTTTTAGAATGTTCTTGGCGTTGGGAATACCGACCTTTTCGATTTCGCGATATACTGCCTCCACATCGTACTCGACCCTGAGCAGGTCAACCTGGAATGTCCCTCGGTCTAACTCGATGATGGCGTAAGCGGGTCTCCAGTCTCCATCGCTGGGCCAACCGACTGAGCCGGGATTCACAAATGTCACCCCATCCGCCTCAAATCTACCTTGAACGTGGGTATCGCCGTGGACCACCAGTTGGGCGTGGCTGGCTTCCGCGTTGCTTTTCAACAGGGCCGGGTCCATATCGGGTGTCAGGTCCCCTTCAAAGGGATCGAGGACCGTCTGGTGTAGAAATGCTACGGATACCCCCTCGATGTTGAGGTAGCCCCTCGCCGGCAGATATTTCAAATACTCCCTGGTCTCCTGGGTGAGCATGGCGAGGCTCATCTTCATAACCTTCTTGCCGGGGGTATCGGTGTCATCTGGTATGGGGCGTTGAGCTATGATAGACGAGTTTCCCTGGACTGGGGCCAGATTGGGAAGGCCTCTGATTTTGCTTACAACCTGGTTGGGTTGCAAACCGAACCCCACGTAGTCGCCCGTGGATATGACAAGATCAACCTGTCCAGCGGCAGCCAGCACAGCCTCCAGTGCAGGAAGATTGCCGTGCAGGTCAGAGATTGCGAGACACCTGATCAGCGTCAGCCTCCCTTTCCGAGTGGTCACTCACTACATTGCTCGCCTGGTTACCTATATCTTAGCAGTGTATTCTATTTCAAGTCGGCTATCGTTCAAGCCGGGGTTGCCCCGACATAGCCCGATTACCACGTTCATAGGCTGAGTGATACCCTAGACCCGCGGACAATGAAAGTCTCCGCGCGATGTCGAAGCGCGGCTGAAGACCCTTTCAAGATAGGACCACAGTACAGGACTGCAGATGGAAGCCAACGGCCTGCTTAGCCCGTATAGGGTATTAGACCTGGCGGACGAGATGGGCATCATGGCGGGTAAAATCTTCGCCGACTTAGGCGCTGACGTGATTGCGGTAGAGCCTCCATCCGGAAACCCTGTCCGGCGCATGGGCCCCTTCTATAAGGGCACACCTCACCCCGAGCGCAGCCTGACCTGGTGGGCTTATGCCGGCGGCAAACGCAGCATAACTCTAAACCTTGAATCGGTAGAGGGTGCGGCAATATTGAAGCGACTCGCGGCGGAGGCCGACTTCCTGTTCGAGTCGTTTCCGCCCGGCTACCTGGACGGGCTGAACATAGGTTACGAGGCGCTTAGGGAGGTGAACCCCGGGCTGATTATGGTATCCATGACGCCCTTCGGTCAGGACGGCCCTTACGCACATTACCAGGCCTCAGACCTGGTGGGCATGGCCCTGGGCGGACTGGTAAATCTCACCGGAGATCCAGATCGCCCTCCTGTGCGGATATCGGAGCCACAGTTCGGCCGTCTCACCGGGGCTTCCGGGGCTGCCGGGGCTATGATAGCCCACCATTACCGTATCTTGACTGGAGAAGGCCAGCACGTCGATGTGTCGGGACAGCAGGCGGTGGCCCGGGTCCTCTCCGAAGCCCCGGCTACGTGGAATCTCAACCAGGTTAGCATCCGCCGCCAGGGGGTATTCCGCACCATGGCCGGGGGCCAGCTTGCGCGGACTACCTGGCCGTGCAAAGATGGCTACGTTACCTTCTCTCTGACCACCGGCTCCCACGGTGAGAGCACCAATGCCCTGTTTGATTGGATGAGCGAAGAAGGCTATGCCGGCGAGGGTTGCGGGTTTCCTGACTGGACATCCTTGGACTCTAGAACCGCCCCACAGGAGATGCTGGGCCGGGTAAATATCCAGGTGGAGCGCTTCTTTTTGGCGCGCACAAAAGACGACCTGTTCACGGGGGCCCTGGAGCGGCGGATTCTACTCTTCCCCGTAAATACCTTTAAGGACATCCTCAAGGACCCTCAGCTTCGCGCCAGGCGGTTCTTTACCGGCATTGAGCACCCGGAGGAAAACGCTGTTTTCGACTACCCGGGCGGATTTGTGCAATCGAGTCAGGAATACGTCGGCACGCGACGGCGCGCTCCCAGGCTGGGGGAGCACAACGGTGAGATATATGTCGATGGGCTGGGCTTGTCGGGCGAGAAG
>JACZVB010000054.1 GCA_022572865.1 Chloroflexota bacterium
TCTCTGGCTGCTAAAGAGCGCCCTGAAAACGGGCCTTGCCTGATCTATTTAGCCTTAACCACCTTGACCATCTCGGCCCCCAGGAGAGAGGCGAAACGGTTGTGCAGCTCCTCGGAGTAGCCGACTTTCAGGTCCGGCATGTCCAATCTGACCGTGTCCCGGCCCTCTTCTATCTCCAGGTAGAGCCGGTCCCGTCCCGGGTTCTCCCTGGCCAGTGATATAGCGCTTCTCAACTGCTCCATGTCCTGGGCCCCATCACCCGTGGCCCTGATTCTGAGCCACAGGTCGATGGGAGCAGCAGGGGCCGGGGCTTGAGCCGGGGCCGGGGCCTGAGCTGGGGCAGAAGCCTGAGTTGGGGCAGGGGCCTGAGCGGGGGCAGAAGCCTGAGCTGGGGCAGGGGCCTGAGCCGGGGCCGGGGTCTGGGTCGGGGCTGAGGCCTGAGCCGGGGCCTGGGATATGGGCCCTTGCACCGTCTCCAAAGGTTTTTGTCCATCCAGGGGAAGGTCTGACTCGACCTCTTGTGGCTCGTCCGACGGGGGCTCGAATTTCTGCACACTGCTGCAGTGGACGGATATCCTGTCCCCGTTGCGCGCCCTCACCTTGCCCTCTATCTTGAGGATGGCGCCCTCGATCCACAGGTCATGGGTCCGCTCATACACCTCCCGCCATGCCATCACCTCAACGCTGCCGGTCATGTCCTGCAGCACCGCCGCGCCAAACGGGTCCCCCTTCCTGGTGGTGCCGACGCGGAAGGAGGCCACCTGACCCACCAGGAATACTCTTTTGTCCACCATCTCGATATCGATCTCGCCGCACAGATTCCCGACGTTGTTGGATAAGCTCCTGTGGGCCCGGCTGATGGCGCTCTCGGACAGGGATGCCCCGAGGAGCTCCATCTCCCACTGTTCCTTCTCGCTGCTTTGAACCTGGGCCTCGTCCAACTGCAAAGAGGGCAGCGGGATGGCAACCGATGAGCCCCAGAGATCGAACATGGTGGTCTGCCCTGAGCCTTTCAGGTTCCATTCCCTCTGAGACATAGACAGTATCCGCTCGACACCCCCCAGCAACGTGCCCCTTTCGCCGAGGGAGTCCAGGGCCCCGACCTTTATCAGGCTCTCCAGCGCCCTTTTGTTCAGGCTCCGCAGGTCGGCCCTACGGCAAAGGTCCTCGATAGACGTAAAGGGCCCTTCCGATTCCCTGGACTCCAGAAGGGGCTTTACGGCGCCCGGGCCCACGTTTTTGACGGCTGCGAGCCCGAACCTTATAGAGTTATGCCCATCGCCATTACTCTCGATGGTGAACTCCAGCCCGGACCGGTTCACGTCCGGGGCCAGGACGGGAATCTTGAGCTTGCGGCATTCCTCCACCGCGGACGCGGTCTTGTCCGCCTGTCCCAGATGACAGCTCAGCAAGGCCGTCATGAACTGTGCCGGGTAGTTGGCCTTTAGATAGGCCGTCCAGTAGGAGATCATTGCGTAGCTTACGCTGTGGGCCTTGTTGAAGGCGTACCCTGCAAAGGGCTCTATCAGGTTGAACATATGTCCGGCCAGGTCCCTGGTGAAGCCCTTGACCACGGCCCCTTCGATGAATCTCTCTCGCTCCTTCAACATAAGGGAGGCGATCTTCTTGCCCATAGCCTTCCGCACCACATCGGCCTGGCCGAGGGTGTAGCCGGCGAAGGTCTGGAGGATCAGAAGGACCTGGTCCTGATAGACGATGACCCCGTAGGTCTCCTCGAGGATGTCCTTCAGGGACGGATGAGGATAGACGACGCTCTCTTCATCGTGCTTGGCCTTGATGAAGGTGGAGATGTGCTCCATGGGCCCGGGGCGATAGAGCGCGATCATGGCGGCCACATCGTTCACGGTATTGGGCTTCAGCTGCTTGATGTAGCGCCTCATGCCACCGCTTTCCAACTGGAATATCCCCGTGGTCTCGCCGGTGGACAGGAGGCGAAAGGTGTTCTTGTCGTCCAGTGGGATATCCTGCAAGTCCATCTTCTTGCCGGTATGCCGCGCGATGATCTCCAGGGCTCTGCCCAGAATGGTGAGGTTTACAAGCCCCAGGAAGTCCATCTTCAGGAGCCCCAGCTTGGCTATGGGGGCCATGGCGAACTGGGTGACGGGTATATCCTCCGCACCGCCTTTGGACCCACGCTGCAAAGGCACGTAGTCGGTGAGGGGCTCCTGGGAGATCACCACCCCCGCGGCATGGGTGCTGGCGTGACGAGCGACTCCCTCCAGCTTCTGGGCCATGTCCACGAGTTTCTGGATGGCGTGGTCCTGCTTATACAGTCCGGCAAGCTCGGGGTTGGCCTCCATGGCCTCTGCAATGGAATGGACGCCGAAGGGGACCTGCTTCGCCACACTATCGACCAGGGAGTAGGGCATCCCCAGCGCCCGGCCCACGTCTCTTAGTGAGGCCCTGGCCCCCAGGGTACCGAAGGTTATGATCTGGGCAACGTGGTCTGCGCCGTACTTACGGGTAACGTAGGCGATCACCTCGTCGCGCCGGTCGTCCTGAAAGTCCAGGTCGATATCGGGCATCTCCTTCCGTTCCAGGTTGAGGAAACGCTCGAAGACCAACCGGTAGGCCAGGGGATTTATATCGGTCACGCCGAGGCAGTAGAGCACCAGGCTTGCGGCCGCGCTGCCCCTCACCCCGAAGAGGATGTGGCTCTCGCGTGTGAACCCGATGATGTCCCTGACCACCAGGAAGTAGTTGGCGAACCTGGTCTGGAGTATCACGTCCAGCTCGTAGGCCAGACGCCGTTGGACATCCTCTCCGGCGTCGGGGATTAGCCTCCGCAGTCCCTCCTTGCACAGCTGCTCCAGGTAATCATCCGCATCCTCGCCGTTCGGCGTTTCATAGAGGGGCAGTCGAAGGCGATCGAACTCCATTGTGATGCCACAGGAGTCGGCTATCCGATTGGTGTTCTCGATGGCCTCCGGGAAGTCGGAGAAGAGCTCCGCCATCTCCTGGGGCGTCTTGAGGTACAGTGAGTCGTCGGACATCTTCAACCGCTTTTCGTCCAAAACGGTTGTGTTGGTCTGGATACACAGGAGGATGTCCTGTACGGCGGCCTCAGCCTGATGGATATAGTGGACGTCGTTGGTGGCGACCAGGGGTATGCCAAGCTCTCCACCTATGGATACCAGCCCCTTGTTTATGGCCGTCAGCATATCGAGGTCGTGATACTGGATCTCCAGGTAATAGTCGTCGAAGACCTCTCTGAACCACTTGGCGCTCTGGATGGCGTCATCGGTCCGGCCTTCCAGAATAAGCCGTGGGATTTCAGCCGTGGGGCAGCCCGAGAGGACGATCAGGCCTTCGTGATGCTCCTCTAAAAGCTCCCTGTCCACTCTAGGTTTGTAGTAGAACCCTTCCAGATTGGCCTTGGTGATGAGCTGGATCAAGTTCTTGTAACCCACGTTGTTCTTCGCCAAGAGGGTAAGGTGATAAGGAGACTTGTCGCCCGGGGTCCTGGACTCGCGGTGGGCGGGGGCGACATAGGCCTCGCACCCGATGATCGGCTTAAGGCCAAAGTCTTTGGCGGCAGAATAGAAATCGACAGCGCTGTATAGGTTGCCGTGATCGGTGACGGCTATGCTCTCCATGCCCAGGGCCCGAGCCCTCTCCATCAGGGGCTGGATGCGGCATAGACCGTCGAGGAGGCTGTATTCCGTGTGCAGGTGAAGGTGTGTGTACAAAAGCTCCCTTCGGCACGGGATTCGAGGCCATTATAGCACCCCGGGCCGGGGGCCCACTCCCGGCATCGCTCATTTTTAGACCAATTTCGAGAGCGCCGTTCTTCCCGCATGGGAGGGATTGAAACCGCTATTAAACACCCTCGGCAGGTGTGCGTTGACACGGGCATGGCCCTTTGCTACCCTCGCACCACTTTTCACGTCATAGGGGGAGGTGGGCAGATGATCCTGGTAACAGGGTCCACGGGATACATCGGCAGAAGGATTGTATCCAGGCTGGTGGAGCAGGGGCAGGAAGTCCGGTGCCTGGTCAGAACGTCCTCAGACCTCAGCCCCCTGAAAGGGCTTAAGGTCCAGGTCCACAGGGGCGAGGTCGCAGATCCGGCCTCGCTGAGGTCCGCCTGCGAAGGCGTAGAAACGGTGGTGCACACGGTGGGCATCATCCGGGAGCAGGGGGCGAACACCTTCGAGCGGACCAATCACATCGGCACCCAAAACCTGGTTGAGGCAGCCAGGGGCGCAGGGGTAAAAAGGCTGGTGTACCTGAGCGCCATAGGTGCGGGCCCCGATCCCAAACTCCCCTACCTCTACTCCAAGTGGCAAGGGGAGCAAGTCGTGAGCGCGTCTGAAATCCCCCACGTCATTTTGCGCCCCTCTATAGTCTTTGGCCGGGGTGACGAGTTCATCAATGCGCTGGCGGCTGCGGTGAGGCTGGGGCCCATAGTCCCGATAATCGGGTCGGGAAAGAACAGGTTCCAGCCGATTTTCGTAGACGACCTGGTACGGTGCATAGAACGGGTCCTGAAGGACGAGGCTTATGATGGCCGGGTCCTGGAGATCGGGGGGCCGGAGCACCTGACCTACCGGGATATCGTGGATACCATAATCCAGACCTTCGGGCGCCGGCGTCTCAAGGTGAGGGTCCCGCTAATCGCCATGAGGCTGCTGGCGCCGCTGCTGGGGCTGCTGACGCCCCACCCCCCGATAACCCCGGCCCAGCTCAAGATGATCAACCTGGATAACATCGCGGAGCCGGACTCGGTGGAGAGGGACTTCGGCTTTCAACCCAGGCCCCTGGGGGGCAACATCGGCTACATCCTGGACATGGGCCGGAGGGAGGCCCTGGCCATGGTCCTGGGCCTCCGGCCTGCAAGGCGCTGGTAACGTGCCTCCGGCCGGGCGCTGCAAATGCGGGCCGGTGCGGAACACTCGTGCCTTATCGACGCTGAAGCTATAGAATTAGGATACTTCCTACCCAAGGGGCTCGATAAGACGGTGGACTACAAAGCGGCCCTCAATTACATCCTCGGCTTTACCAACTACGAGAAATCGCTGAAGGACCTTTACGCCCCCGGGAAGATAGACCTGGAGAGGGTTCGGGAGCTGCTGAAGCGTATAGGCTCTCCCCATGAGGGGCCGGGTATAGTCCACATAGCGGGGACCAAGGGAAAGGGGAGCACCGCCGCCATGATCGCCTCGGTGCTCAGGGCCGCGGGATACAGGACTGGCCTCTTCACATCCCCTCACCTCCACACATTCAGGGAGCGAATGCAGATCGACGGGGAAATGATATCCCCCCAGGACTTCGCCCTGACGCTGGAGGAGATCAGGCCCCATGTCGAAGAGATCAACGGCAGCGGCGAACACGGCTCTCTGACGACCTTCGAGATATTGACGGCCCTGGCCCTCTTCTACTTTGCCCGAAACAAGGTCGACATCGAGGTGATGGAGGTGGGTGTGGGGGGCAGGCTGGATGCCACCAACGTCCTTTCACCCGACCTTTGCATTATCACCTCCATCAGCCGCGACCATACCGACCTCCTGGGCGAAACCGTGTCCCAGATAGCCTTCGAGAAAGCCGGTATCATCAAGCCCGGTGTCCCGGTGGTCACCGCACCCCAGGAGGCTGAGGTAGAGCTGGTCCTTGAAGAGATATGCTCCAAGATGGGAGCGCCCCGTGTGAGGGTGGGCAGGGACGTCACCTGGAAGCAGCTGGACGCCAGCGCCAAAGGGCAGAAGTTCACGGTTCACTACAAGACGGAAGAATACCAGGTCTCCATACCGCTGCTGGGGGACCACCAGATGGAGAACGCGGCCGTTGCCGTGGCCGCCATCGAGGAGCTGAGGCGCAGGGGCTGGAGGATTCCGAACGACAGCATATACCAGGGCCTGCGGCAGATGCGCTGGCCCGGACGGCTGGAGGTGCTGGGAGAGCGGCCTCTCATGGTGGTGGACGGGGCCCACAACGGCTACTCCGCCCGTAAGCTGAGAGAATCGCTGCTCAAATACTTCCAGTTCAACAAGGCGGTGCTCATCATCGGCGTCTCTTCGGATAAGAACATCGAGGATATAGCGATGGAGCTCCTGCCGATGGCGTCCAGTGTCATAGTCACCACCTCCCGCCACCCCCGGGCAGCACGCCCCGAAGACATAGTCTCCGCCTTCAGCAGACCTGATATAATGGTAGAGACCTCCCGCGGGGTAAAAGAGGCCCTCAAGAGGGCTTACGAGCTGGCCGGCCCCCAGGACCTGATATGCGCCACCGGCTCGCTTTTCATAGTCGGAGAGGTCATAGAGTCCGTTAAACGGGTGCCAGCGGAGCTGTACTAAAGACCGTAAACCCAATTCCGCCAGAAAGCCTAGAGAGACAGTGTCGATTGGTAAAGAAGAATGGCAAAACCGGAGCTAACCACACCGACCAGGTAGGGCGTCCCCGGGTGGTGGTCACCGGCACGGGAGCCATGACTCCCCTGGGCAAGTCCACTCAGGAGTTCTGGGACCACCTGGTCGAGGGCAAGTCGGGTATCGACTATATGACCCTCTGCGACACCGAGGGCTTCTCCACCAAGATAGCTGGAGAGATACCGGACTTCGAGCCGCGGGACTACCTGGATGCAAAAGAGGCCCGCAGGATGGCCCGCTTCAGCCAGATAGCCATCGTCGCTTCCCGAATGGCGGTCGAGGACTCGGGCCTGGACCTGGAGGCAGAGGACTCCTACCGCATGGGAATAGTCTTGGGGAACGGGTGTGGGGGCTTTCCCGAGATAGAGGCGGCTAGCAGGGTGCTGGTTGCCAGGGGCGGAATGCGGATGAGCCCCTTCTTCTTCCCCACTATCCTCCCCAACATGGCCGCCTCCCAGGTGAGCCGTACCCTGGACCTCAAGTGGTTCACCTCTACGGTGATCACTGCCTGCGCCGCAGGCACTCAGGCTATCGGGGACGCAACCGAGGTGCTGAGGCGAGGAGCGGCAGATGTCATGATCGCCGGGGGCGCCGAGGCGGGGATCAGCCAGCTGGGGCTGTGGGGCTTCTGCGCGATGAGGGCCCTGTCCACCGCCAACGACGAGCCGACCAGGGCCAGCCGGCCCTTTGACGCCAACAGGGACGGTTTCGTCCCTGCAGAAGGAGCAGGGATACTGGTCCTGGAAACCCTTGACCACGCCCTGAAGAGGGGAGCCTCCATCCTTGTCGAGCTAGTAGGCTACGCTGTCTCCTCCGATGCCTTCCACATGGTCCATCCCGACGAGGAAGGACAGAGTGCAGCCAAAGCGATGGCATGGGCCCTTAAAGACGCCCGTTTAGAGCCCGCAGACATCGATTATATCAACGCCCACGGTACGTCGACCCCCCTGAACGACGTCGTGGAAACCAGGGCCATCAAGAGGGTCTTCGGGGAGTCCGCCTATAGTGTCCCCATAAGCTCCACCAAGTCGATGATCGGACACGCGCTGGGAGGGGCGGGGGGGATGGAGGCCGTGGCCTGCGTCAAGACCATCATAGATGGGATGATCCACCCGACCATCAACTACGAGACCGCGGACCCGGACTGCGACCTGGACTACGTCCCCAACCAGGCCCGGCGGCAGGACGTGAGGGCAGTCCTCTCCAACAGCTTTGGGTTCGGGGGGCAGAACGCCTGCCTGGTTTTCAAGGCCTACCAGGGTTAGGCTCTCCATCCACGGGGGCCCCTTCAAGGGACTAGCCCCAGGAGGCGCTTGGGCTCTCTGCGGACGAGATAGGAGACGGCGGTTGCGCGATGCCCGGGGGTGTCAGCCCACCCTGGCAACACTGAACCGGGGCATCATCACCCCCAGCATTCT
>JACZVB010000055.1 GCA_022572865.1 Chloroflexota bacterium
TTTTCGGGAGGGCCTGTTTGCCCGGGAGGCCCGGTTCCTGAAGGCCCGCACCCGGCGCGGGACCAAGGTCGCCATGCCTTCGCCCTTTCTGCTGGGAGAGCGCTTGTGGGACCCCGATCTCTCCGCGGGGGCCTATCCCACCAGGAGGGCCTTCACCGAGGCCCTGATACCCATACTGCGCCGGGAGCTGATACTTCTGAGGGACGCAGGGGTCGACATCGCGCAGTTTGACGATACCCAGCTCTGCTGCATGGTGGACCCGGAAATAAGGGCCCGGTACCAGGACCCACAGGCAGAGATGGACTACGCTGTGGACGCTCTGAACCGTATCGCCCGGGGGGTAGATGGTGTCAAACTGGCCCTTCACCTCTGCCGTCGCTACAGGGGCAGGTCCGGATGGTTCGGGGAGGGGGGATATGAGGCCGTATTGCCTGCGTTAAAGAAGCTTCGGTTTCACCTGGTCCTGATGGAGTTCGCCATGCCGAAAGCCGGAGAGATGGATGTGCTGGCGGAGCTTTCCGAGGGTGTCCAGATCGGGGTTGGATGCGTCGACTGCCGGGCCCCCGACATCGAGGCCCCGGAGACTATCGCAGCCCGGGTCAGGAAAGCCCTGGACTTCGTGTCCCCCAGCCGGGTCTTTATGCAACCCGACTGCGGCTTCGCGCCCGGCAGCGACATGGAGATTCCCCTCGATGAAGCGTATGGGAAGCTCCGAAATATGGCCTGCGCGGCGCGGATGCTCCGCAAGGAGTATCGCGACCAGAGGTAGCGAAATCAAGGGCCTTTGGGTCCTGGCCCGCACCCTTCTATAGGCCGTCACGGCCCTTCAGCGGGATCTGTGGGTATCCAGGTAGTGTCGGACCATGAGGGCTGCCGTGGCCCCTTCCCCTACGGCCGCCGCCACCTGCTTGGTGCTCCCTAGCCGGGCGTCTCCCGCGGCGTACACTCCGGGCACGCTGGTCTCCAGGGTTGCCGAGGTCTTGATATACCCCCATTTGTCCAGGTCCACTGCGTCCTTCAGGAACGCGGTGTTGGGGACCATGCCGATGAAGATGAACACTCCGGCTGGATGGACCGTCCTTGTCTTGCCACTCTGGCCATCCTTCAGCACTACGGATTTTAGACGGTGGTTTCCCTTGAACTCCTGTACCGAGGTGCCGGTAAACACCTCTATCTTGGGGTCTGAATACGCCCGGTCCTGGAGGATGCGGCTGGCCCCCAGCTTCTCGGAGATCTCCACTATGGTCACCTTGCTAGCGAATTTGGTCAGGAAGATGCCCTCCTGAAGACCGCTGTCACCTCCTCCCACCACCAGTAGCTCCTGGTCCTGGTAGAAGGGGCCGTCGCAGGTGGCGCAGAAGTGGACACCCGACCCTATGAAGGCCTCCTCGCCCGGGACACCGAGCCTCCTGTAGGTAGCCCCGGGGCACAGGATCAGGGCCCGAGCGCAATACTCGTCTCCCAGGGATGTAGTCACCATCTTGTAGCCGTTCTGGGTTGTGACCGATTGGACCTCCTGCGCCACCAGGGCCTCAGCCCCGAATCGCTTGGCCTGTTTGTCCAGGCGGTCGGCGAGCTCCGGCCCCCCGATGCCCTCGGGGAAGGCTGGGAAATTATCCAGCTTGTCCGTGATCCCTGCCTGTCCCCCCAGGGCTGCGCGGTCGATGACCAGGGTGGAGATATCTTCCCTGGCTGTATAGACAGCGGCCATCAGCCCTGCGGGTCCACCCCCAACTATGATCAGATCGTAGAAAGTGCCCTCGGCCCTTATGGTGAGGTCCAGCTTCCCCGCCATCTCCTGGACGGATGGATTGACGATGAAAGTGCCGTCTGGGAAGAGGACCGTGGGGACGGTGCTTCCCCCCTTCTGAAGCTCCCGTATCTTTTTCTCACCCTCGGGATCTTGCTCGATGTCGATGTTCTCGTAGCTGATCCGCTGCTCCCCAAGAAACTTCTTGAGCTGCTTGCAGTAGGGTCACCACACAGCGCTGAAGACTTTAATTGCATCCTCTACCATAAATAGTCCTCCCTTACCTGCAGTTTGGCTCTATTCCCGCTCCTCCGCGGGGGTCTGCTCTATTTTACACGATACACGACATTGATATCGGAAGGGTTACAGGACTACCTTTCGAATCGATCTATCAGGCCTTGGCCCTGGGGAGAGGAGGGCGGCCCCGAATAGATAATCGGTCTCTACGTTCCTCTGTTCAGCCTCTTTTGGAAGAACGTCAACCCCACGATGATAAAGATGGCGAAGATGAGGAGCAGGATGGAGACGGCAGCCATCATCGGCGCAAAATCAACCGTGACCCCGTTCCACAGGTTTATGGGCAGGGTCCTGAGATACGGGTCCTTCAGGAATATGGAGACCACGACTTCATAGAAAGAGATCAGGAATGCGAAGAAGGCGGCGACCACTATCCCTGGGATTACCTGCGGAAGAACGATCTTTCGTAAGACCGTAACCCGGCCTGCCCCAAGGCTCATTGCGGCCTGCTCGTGGACCTCGTCCACACTGCGCATGGTGGCGGCCAAGATGATCACGACGAACGGCAGGGCCAGGACAGTGTGGGGCAATGCGATGCCTAGAACTGTGCCTATGAGAACCCTCATGTTGAGGGAATAGAAGTAAAAGAGGGCGAGAGCAGTCAACGTCGAGGGAACGATGAGGGGAAGGATTAAGAAGGAGCTCAACAACCCCTTGCCCGGGAACCGTCCCCGCACAAGGCCATAGGCCACCAGCCCTCCCAGAGGCACGGCCAGGGCTACCACGATGAAGGCGATCTCCAGGCTGGTAATGGTGGACTCGATCCAGTCTACCGGGCTCAGGGGACTGGTGGTGAAGAAGTTCTTGATCCACTTCAGGCTGTATTCCTTGGGTGGGAATATTATGAAGTTCGATTTGTTCACCGATAGAGGAATCACGATGAGGCTCGGCAGTATCATAAAAAAGGAGACCAGGCCGACGACTACGGACAGAGGGATCCTCCGGGGCGGCTGTTTCACCACCTCTATAGGTGAAGAGCGCATGAGGGCCTCGCCGGCGCTGTAGATAGCGCCGAAGCCCACCAAACGGGAGAAGACCAGATATATCACTACGATGGCCGCCAGCAGGAGCATGGCCAGGGCCGCGGTGAAGTTACTTGTGCCCCCCGCCAGGGCAGTCGCTATCCCCCTTTCCCTAATGCCTCCTACGACGAACGGGGCGATGAAGTGACCGGCACTCAAGATAAAGACCAGCACAGAACCGGCCCAGAGGCCCGGCATACTCAGGGGCAGGAATATGCGTCGAAAGCTCTGGAACGGGGTTGCACCCAGGCTCTCGGCCACCGCAGGCATGCTCCTGGGAATCCCTCGCATCACGGCGAAGAGAGGCAGGACCATGAAAGGGAGGAAGGTATGAAGCATCGACACATTGACCGGGAACCGGTTGAACATCAGCTCCAGGGGCTCGTCTACAAACCATAAGAGCTGCAACGCATCATTCACTGGGCCTGTTCTACCCAGGGTGACCCTCCAGGAGAAGATGCTGGCAATCGTGCTGGTTACAAATGGGAGGATGACTAAGATCAGCACCAGCGCCCTCCAGCGGCCGGCCCGGGTCGCCAGGTAATAGGCCACCGGATAGCCCAGTAGGATGCATCCCAGGGTAGTTACCCCGGCCAGCTCGAAGGTGGTGCGGAACATCCTGCGGGTGAATTCATTGGTCAAAGCCCTCTCGTAAAGCCGTGTGGTGAATTCATCCCCACCAAAGCTGGCATCAACCATTCGGACCATGGGAATTACGAAGAAGAGTATGAGAAGCATTACTGCGGGCGCAGCGAGGAGAATGTAAAAGCCCTCGTGCTTTGCCCGCACGTAAAAGAGCCGTCTCTGTTCTATGTTGTTAACCAGCCGGATGCTGGCAAGGGCCCGCTGGGCCGAGTCGATCCCAATCAACAGCTCATATCCATTCAAAAAAACGCCCGGTTACACCGGGTCCAACGCCTCTCTGTGCTATCATACTATAAAACTCAGAGGGGCCGTTATCAGCTACGAATCAGGCCTCTTATCTGCCCGTTCACGCCATTCCGCTAACCGTTGCTGTCACATAGGTCTTTTTCGCCGGTCCCCCTGGAGTCTTTGGGCGCCTCCTCTTTCTATATCGGGAGGAGGCCGTTCTGGCCATCTGCGCCTCGGCCCTACAAACGGCACATCGAATTCATAAACGAATCGGGCTAACAAACGGTTGCTGTCCGCGCCTGTATAGAAGAGTCCATTATCCTGCTCAACCTGACATGACGCAGGAGGCCGCCCTTCCAACACTAGAAGGGCGGCCTCCTTATGCCCGTGCCTGGCCTGAATTAGCGCTGGCTAGCTTTAAGGAACCTGGGGCTCGACCTGGGGAAGTTGTTCCTGCGTCTCCGCTTCTCCAACGGCCTCAAGGGCGAAGAGAGCGGTGCATCCGACTTCCCCAGTCGATGTGATGTACACACCCTCGCCCTCGTCACACTCGATCTTGAACCCGGGCCCGCCATCCAGGGACAGGGGCTCGGGCTCGCCTTCTACTTCGGTCCCTGGTGCGAGCGGCGTGGACCCGAGGATGGGAGCGCCTCTTAGGGCCTTGAGGTCATCTTCGTCGCATGCGTCGATGTTGTGAACCAGGTTGCACTCGTTGGGGTCGATATCCTCGTCCGAGCGTATGGGGCCCTGCCCTCCCTGAGTTTCATCCGTGATTCTCTGTGAGTCCAACTCAGGGGGGTTGTCACCACTGTCGGTTAGGGCAAATGCCGTTCCGGCGCCAATGCCGACTACCAGGGCCAGGCCAACTAAGATAATCACCCATTTAGCCATCTTGATAACCTCCTCTAAAACGTTTCCGTCAACGTGAACTGCTTCTATAGATATAGACGGGGTTGGGTGTCAAAAAGTTCCATTGCAGCACGTAATGACTAGAAGTTGAAAAAACAGTGCTTGCCTGGCAGGGCGTCGATTACGGTAGTCTTACGGTATGGCGGAGAGGAGATGGGTATGGGTGTACGACCCGTTAAGGTGATGCCCCTGAAAAGGTGCTGGAATACCTGAGGAAACGGCGCTGCCGACACGGGATATGCGAGGGTTCTTCCGGCCCCGCCGGGGCTAGACCGACCCCAGGAATCCTCCTCTGCCCCCAGCGAAAGAGGATTAAGTGATGGGTACAGACTCAGTGCACTAGGGCCGAGTCCTGGCGATCAGCGAAAAGGCCAAGGGGGCCGTCCCGATTAAACCGGGGCGGCCCCCTTGTTAGCGTCTACTGACGGCTGTTCGAGGGTGCTGGTTACACCTTCCGCTTACTGGGCAGTGAGGTCTACCCACCGCTCGAACTGGACGTCGTATGTGTCTCCGCTGTAGATCTCGTCTTCCAGGATGGCGAAGCCGATGTTGGCCGCCGAGGAGGGAAGCTGGTCCCTAACTTCGTCGTACGCTGCGTCGTCCAGGAAGGGCAGAGACTCTATGTTGACGGGCCCGTAGGTTATGAACAGGCTTATCCTGGCGTTGATCTCCGGGAAGGAGGTCCAGGCTATGAAGAGCTCGGCCAGCTCATATTTATTGAGGTCGTCATCCTTCAGCCCCTTGACGATGATCCAGGAATCGGTGGAGAGCAGGTGGCCACATGTCCAGCAGATCTTGAGGGGCGCGCCCTCCTGTTGGGCGTCGAAGATTCTCCCGTTCCAGGCGGTGCACATGTCCACCTCGCCGCTGATGAGGAACTGGGGACAGTCTGAGCCCGTTTGCCAGAGCACGCTATTCTCGTCTGTGTGCTCCGCAAGGAAGGCCCAGGACTCTTCTACAGCCTCGTCGGTTAAGGCCGAGAGGGATGCCCTGCCCTCGCGCGTGTCCAGCAGCTCTGGATGCAATGCAAGCTGGGCGAACCTGAGCATGTGGTTGTGGTAGTAGGGCCAGGACCGGCGGCCGGGGAACTTGTCGGTGTCGAAGAAGTCCATCATGGTGGTGGGCTGTGGGCCGCCATCGGGGTAGGTCTCGGTGCTGTAGGCGATGACCGAGGACCATGTGATGCCGCCGCCGCCCGCGTAGGGGGTCAGCTTCAGGACTTCGAAGAAGTTGCGGCGGTCTACGACGGTTAAGTCCAGCTCCTCCGGCACGTCCTGGAAACCGAAGAAGAAGTCGCCGCCCACATCGGCTACATGCCATGAGACGTTGCCGGTCTCGGCCATGACCCGTAGCTTGGCGTAGGAGTTGGGGCTGTCCTCAATTATGTCGATTCCGAACTTGTCCTGGAAGGGGATGATGTAGGCCTGCCGCTGGGCCGCCTGATAGGCGCCGCCCCAGGAAACAAACACGAAGTCTTCACCCCGGTGCTTCTCCAACTCGGCCTCGATCTCTGCCAGGGTGGCGGGGTTGTCCAGCGTCCACTCGGACCTGTCCCTCAGGCCGGTGGAGGGCGCCGCCGTGGGCGCAGGCGCTGCAGGCACCGCCGTGGGCGCAGGCGCCCCAGGCACCGCCGTAGGTGCAGGCGCTCCAGGCACCGCCGTGGGTGCAGGCGCTGCCGGTACCACCGTAGGCAGTGGACCCGACGGTATACCGGGTATGGCCGTTGGCGCAGGCACCGCCGTAGCGGGCCTGGGGGTGGCGTCCTCGCCACATGCGGCCGCTATCAACAGTACCAATACAAGTATGCTAAGCACTCCCAGGAGGGTATATCGCCTGGATATACGCTTCCGGAGTGTCTTTCTAAGATATTCCATTCTCTTCTGCTCCTTTCACTGATATGGCTGGTGCCTAAGGTTTACCGGGGGCTGATTTGCCCACTGGCCTCTGCTCAGGTTGAGTCCATACATACCTCCTGTTCTATCCTGGCCTTTTAGATAGATGAGCGGTAATAAGGAGTAGTTCATCCCCCGGCCAACGGGCTACCTTGATGCGGTTGCCTTTGCTGCCCAGTGAGTTGGTTTATGCTTTATTCTCTTGTCAGTAATCGCTCACATACTTATTGGTAACGAAATATGGCGCGAATTATAAGAAGACCGCCGTGTCAAGTCAATGGCCTCCTATGTCACGTTAGCCTGGTTGATGAGACACCGGTCGCGGTCATGGCGTCTGTTGCTATATAGACGGTAACGTTGAATGTGAATAAAGGTTTACAAAAACTCTGTAGTCTGACCCCGGATGCAAGCGCTCACAGAGTAGATGTTTAATGTGGCCTTGAACGGTGCGCCTTTGACACTCTTTCAGCCCCTACATAGAATGGGTTCACTTTCAAATTCGCGGGGTATACCAGCACAATGGCTAAAAACCTCTTCGACCTGAGGGGCAGGGTCTCCATGATAACGGGCGCTTCCGCCGGTCTGGGGGTGATATTTGCCGAGGCCCTGGCCGAGGCCGGCTCAGACCTGGCCATCTGTGCCCGCAGGCAGAACAAGCTGGAGGAGACCGCGGCCCGAGTCCGCTCCCTGGGCCGCAGGTGCCTGGCCATCCGGGCCGACGTGACCCGGCGAGATGAGGTCGAAGGTTTCCTCCGCAGGACCCTTCAGGAGTACGGCAAGGTGGATATCCTGGTGAACAATGCCGGAGTCACCCTGGCGGATGCCAAGCTGGCAGACAATGTTGACTGGGATGTCCATCGGCGAATTATGGAGGGTAACCTTACCAGCGCTTCCCTGTGCTCCTATATCATCGGGCGGGAGATGCTGGCCC